>JALNXE010000003.1 GCA_023230525.1 Desulfobulbaceae bacterium | reverse complement strand
AGGCATTTCGCTCAATTCGCATAGGTGAATAAACGCAACTGTTAAAAAAAATCTACCTGCCCGACTTTGACGAGGTTACTCTGTCATGAAAAATAACCGCTCAAACTCCGACAGACTCCTAGAATTTTTTGAGGATAAATTTGAAATAGATGGCAGTATTGCTCCTCCTGATGAAAGAATTAAACGCCTTGCTGGTTTACGCTACAGTCAACTTGCTGGTGAGGATAGAGCTAGGTTTGATAGATTTTCAGTCAGGGTTTTTGAGCTTTCCGATTACAAACAGGATGAGCCATATGAACTTTTCTTTCGATTAAACCAAGGTAGTGCTCTAACGCCTGCTGAAAAAAGAAATACTTTCTACGGCCCCGTAAGAGATCAGGTTCGTGATTTGGTCGCACTCATGGATGAAAAGGGATTAAATATCGACCGGATTGGCTTCAACAATAACCGGCTTTCTTACCACGACGTGATCGCAAGACTCCTGTTTGCGCTGAGCATGAGGATGATTAATAAGAAAATCACAGATAGCATGCTGGTCGATTTTTTCCGCTCAGGAGAACTTGTTGATGAGCATGTATGCTCAAGGGCTGCGAAATCTATCGATTCTCTCTCCAGTATCATAATTCGGAAGGTAAGGCTGAATAAGCCAACGCTTTTAACTTGGCTTCTATTTTTCTCCTGTGAAAACGCAAACAGTGATTTATTTAATAATTTTGAGAGTATAAAAGAAGACGCAAAGGATGGAAAGTGTGCTGATCGGTTGTTGTCATTTTTTGCAGGTATTTATCAAGAGAAATCATCTATTAGCGTTAATGATGCAGTGCCCGTTCAATTAAGACTTTTGGTTATCTACTTGATCGGGTTGTTGACTCATAGGATTAATCCCACGTCACCCATGAGTTCCTCCGCTCGTAACATTCTAAAAAATTTTATTGCTTTGGAACATTATTCGGAAGAAAAATTGGTAGACCTCATGCTTGCGGAGGAGTGGGGGCTCAAATGAAAAAATCGTCCATTCGTGATTGCTGGCGGCGTTTGGAAAAGGTTACGCAAGCCGCGAAGGGTATAGTAAGACTGGATCAATTTGATCTTAATGAGCAGGTCCAATCCATTAGTCCCGACGGATTGTTTGCGGTAGTTGGAGCAAATGGGGCAGGAAAGAGCAGCTTTTTCGAGTTTCTTACAAATCGAGACTACAGCCGTTTAGCCTTTCTGAAGCATAGAGTTGAGCTTTCAGGTGGAACGGTGCTAACAATGCCGGGCGATACGGTGTTGGCAACGCGCGTTGATCCCTATGCCGAGTTGAAAAAATCTAACAACCTGCTGAATCAATTCAGAAGTACATTTGGGCAAGAGGAGTTAAGTCTTGTTGCCGATAATGAGAGAGGACTTATCAACTATGTCTTAGGCTCTGCCTACGACAAGATGCAGATTGAAGAGGTTGAAGTTGCTGGCGGGGAAGTGTGTCCCAGGTTTGTGCTTTCGCAAGACGGACGAGACCTTGACAATGATACTTTGTCTCTGGGCGAACAGCTAGTGTTGTATCTATATTGGTTGCTCGGGAGGAAATACAAGTTACCAGGGATTTTTTTTGTGGAGGAGCCAGAGGCAGGGCTTTCTCCAGCAGGACAGCGGAGGTTAGTAGACCTACTTGCTTATCTATCGGCCAAGAAAGGGAAGCAACTGTTTGTGGCTACGCATTCGCCATTCGTTGTTGCCGCGTTGGGGAGAGAGCGCGTGATAGTCATGAAGAAGCCGGGGCATGCAGCATGGACGAATGCTAGTGGTAGTAATTATCTTGATGAATTAGGTATGGAGCTAGGACAGAAGGGGATATTTTTTTTAGAGGACAATAAAGCCAAAATTTTCTTCGAGAAGTTGTTGGACTTATACGGCAGCTCTCTCCGAAGGACCTTCGACACAATTTTTCTTGATGGAGAATCTAACGTCTACGAGGTCGTTAATCGAATTGGCAAACGGTACCGCAACCTAAAGGTGATCGGAGTCATTGATGCCGACCAGAGAGAGGATACGCAATACATGGAGTCGGATGGATGTTTCGTTTTTCTCCCCGGGACTTTGTCTCCCGAAGAGGAGATGATTGCCGCTGTCAAGGCGCATCAAGAGAGCTATGCGCGCACTTTGGGTGTGCCTCTCCCACGCCTGACCGACGCAATTAGAAGATGCCAGGGTTTTGAACCTCATGATTTTTTTGAGGAGCTTTCGCGATGTCTATACGACGAGGTCAAATCCAAGGTCTACGAGGGAGCCTTTGGGGTCTGGTACGCCAACTATCAAAATAAGCAGGAAATTCACGCTCTGATGAAATTTCTTGATTCTGATTTGGGTGAGGAAGATATCCTAGCGGCTGAGATGCTATACGGGGGCGTTAAATTATCAGACACTCTTAGACTGACCTAAGCCCTGTCAAGGCAAAATCGGGAGTCCGAGGCTTTCCTTTTTTGGGATATTGCTTTGGATTTATTGGACATAATGGCACATCCTGCCAGCTTATAACAAGAAAATATCCCGAATAGAGCGGTGATTTGACGTTACAAAAGTCAACATGTCTCCCTCACCTCCAACATGTCCCCATTTACCTTTTCAGGCAGAGAATCATAAAAAGCATCATGCATGACCACACCACCACCCCTCTCACGAATGCAGCAGCAGCCGGACCCGCTTGACCATGCTGTTGAAAACCTGCAGGGGCTTAAACGGGATCGGTTTTAATTCCGACGGCAGGACAAAGCCGTTCGCCGCTATCTCCCGCGGCTGGAGTAACGGGAAGACAAGCTCCTCCGGCCTGAACCCGGTAAGCCTCTGCCGGGCCGTCTCCTGCCAGATCATGCTCTGTTCAGGCGCGACACCGAGCAGGAGCAGCATGGCGGTATCCAGGGCCACCGGATTGGCCGAGCCCGCCACCACCCCCAGGGGAAACATCTCCCCTTTCATCGGCCCTCTTCGGTGCATGGCCTGCACCCCATCGATCAAACTTATCCCACCGGGCAGAACCGCCAGCAGATCCACCAGCATCCGGCAGAAAGACTGCTCATCCTCCCCCAGTTTCTGATGGAGCAGGGCCTTGCCGAAGCCTTTCACCGTGCCGAAATAGTTTTTCACCGCCAGGCTAATCAGGGTCTGGGAATGGGCCTTGAATTTGGGGAGATTGATCAGCACATCGCAGTCTAGCGGCTCGGCGGCAAGCGTTATCCGCTCGCCGCAGGCAAGTCTGACCTGCCGGGCCGTGCCGAAATGAATCAGTTCAACCGGCAGCCCCTGGAGGCTGTCGGTAATGCCGCAGGCCCGCATCACCGCAGGCGCCCGGCCAAAGGCGGGGGAATCGCCTACAGCTACCCTGGCCCCGCAATCCAGACACCACTGGGCCACCGCGGCCACAAACTCCGGGTGGGTGCATGCCAGGCCGTTGTGGCCGCGGCCGGCAACCAGGTTCGGTTTCAGCAGCACCCTGCTGCCGGGCGTGATATGAAAACCCAGAGCCTGGGCCAGGGTGGCCACCTGCCCTTTAAGCGCCCGCCGGTCATAGGCGGGGCAGCGCAGGATGCCTACTTTTTGCGATGAAATTTCCATGGGTGGTCAGCAGAAAAAACAGGGGAAAGGGGAAGACAATTGCCGGTACAAAACGAAAAAGGCCGATCCTGGGGGGACAGGATAGGCCTTTTTCTGGAGAAAGGAGATAAGAGTTGTTATCTTGATCTGTGGTAAAAGCAACAGGCGTGCCAAACAGCTCATAAAAAAAAATTTCTTCTCAATCCCTTGCGGTATAAGGGAATAGGATCTTTTCTCAAAACTGAATCCTTCCTCACTGAATACAATTTTTTATACTCCCTGCCCTTTTCCTTGAGTAAAACAAAATAATTAAACAAAATCAATATATTAGGCAAAGTCTAATTTTTTGTACCGCCCCTGTCCCCCATTGCTGCAGCAGAAAAACCACCTCTGAGCGAATGCTTGCCCAAGTTGTGCGGCACAAAAGTACAATTTTTTTAATTTCCCTTGGCCCAATTGAGCAACCCGCCGGCCAGCAGGATCTGCCGATGGCGCTCGGAAACATCGAGAACCGTCACAATAGCCTGGCCGTCGATCTCCACGGTAATGGTCTGCGCCCCACTGGCCAGGGCCTGGCGCAGGCCGGGGATGACCACCTTGGCACCCTGCCTGACCCGGCCATAATCGGCAGAATCGGCAAAGGTCAGCGGGAGGATGCCGAAGTTGATCAGATTGGCCTTATGGATGCGGGCAAAACTTTTCACCAGCTTCACCTCCACCCCGAGATAGCGGGGGGCCAGGGCCGCATGCTCCCGGGAAGAGCCCTGCCCGTAATTGTCGCCGCCGACAATCATGCCGGTGCCCGCCTCCCTGGCATGCTGGCTGAAATGCTCATCCAGGGCCTTGAAGACAAATTCGCTGATCGCCGGGATATTGCTGCGCAGGGGCAGGATCTGGGCCCCGGCCGGCATAATATGATCCGTGGTGATGTTATCCCCAGCCTTAAGCAGCACCGTGCCCTGCCAGGTTTCTGGCATGGGGGCAAAGGTGGGGAACGGGGCGATATTCGGCCCGCGGATGATCTGCACCCCGCTGCCGTCGGTAAGCGGCGGCTCGATGCGGGAGTCGCCGGGCAGATATTTATCCGGCAGGGTAAAGGCCGGATAAGCGCCCAGGTCCCGGGGATCGGTGATTTTGCCGGTAATGGCTGAGGCAACGGCCACCTCCGGGCTGCAGAGATAGACCTGATCGCCAACCGTACCGCTGCGGCCGGGGAAGTTGCGCGGGAAGGTGCGCAGCGAGATGGTGCCGGTGGCCGGGGCCTGGCCCATGCCGATACAGCCGAGGCACCCCGCCTGGTGCACCCTGGCCCCGGCGTGAATGAGCGGCAGCATTTCCCCCATGGCGGTGAGATTCTCCAGCACCTGGCGGCTGCCCGGGTTGATCTCGAAACTCACCTCGCTGCTCACCTGTCTGCCGGCCAGGGTTTTGGCCACCACCAGCAGATCCCGCAGAGAGGAATTGGAACAGGAACCAACCAGCACCTGGGAAACGGGCCGGCCGGCCACCTCGCTCACCTTCACCACGTTATCAGGCGATGAGGGGCAGGCAATCATGGGCTCCAGGGTGGAGAGGTCAATTTCAATGATCTTGTCATACCGGGCATCGGCATCGGCAACGATCTCCACCCAGCAATCTTCCCGGCCCTGGCTTTTGAGGAATTTCAGGGTATTCCCGTCCGAAGGAAACACCGAGGTGGTGGCCCCGAGTTCGGCCCCGAAATTGGTGATGGAGGCCCGGTCGGTGGCGGACAATTCTTTCACCCCCGGCCCGAAATATTCCATGATGTAGCCCACCCCGCCTTTAACCGTGAGCTGGCGGAGCAGCTCCAGCAGCACGTCGCGGGCCGACACCCAGGGAGAAAATTTGCCGGTGAGCTTCACCCCGTAAATCTTGGGCATGACCAGGTAAAAAGGCTTGCCGGCCATGGCCATGGCCACATCGAGTCCGCCGGCGCCGATGGCCAGCATGCCGAGCCCGCCGCCGGTGGGGGTATGGCTGTCCGAGCCGAGCAGGGTCTTGCCCGGCTTGCCGAACCTCTCCAGATTGATCTGGTGAGAAATGCCGTTGCCCGGCGGGGAAAAATAGAGGCCGTATTTTCGGGCAATGGTTTGCAGAAAACGGTGGTCATCGGCATTCTTGAAATCCGACTGCAGCAGATTGTGATCCACGTAACAGACCGAACACTCGGTCTGCACCCGCGGGATGCCGATGGATTCAAATTCCAGATAAGCCATGGTCCCCGTGGCATCCTGGGTCAGGGTCTGATCAATGCGGATGCCGATTTCTTTGCCTTTCACCATCTCACCTTCAACCAGATGAGCTGCAAGTATTTTTTCCGTAACGGTTTTACCCATTTATCCTACTCCTCTTTATTTTGCTGATATCTTGAAAACATAGAAATTGCCCTCAGGCCAAACATTGGGCGGTAGAAGCTGGCCGGACAACTCCTTTAACTTCAGAACTCCTGATGTCGTAACGTAATTTCAATGAGTTAGCCACAACCAAGGATTCTGGCCTGTTACCAGATTGAGTACTTAAATGCGTAAAATGCCTAAAGTACTTAAAGTTAAAGGTTTTATCTGATCAGAAAGTACCATAACTTTAGACACTTGAAGTATTTTAAGTACTTTAGGCACTTTTCTGGATCTTGTATTTTGGTACCAACGTTTAATCTGTCGAGATCAGATTGTCTGAACTTCAGGCACTTTAAGTACTTCAGCCATCTTAGACACTTTCATAAAATATCGTTGCCCTTTACCATAAAAGGTCTTTTTTGTCATCGCCCATGCCTTTTTATTCATGGCCCCGGCACCCTTCATTTTTTTGACTTTTCATCCGGCCAGGAGTCAGAAAAATGACCATTGCCGGCTGCTGCGGGCAGATCTCCAAAAAAAATCGAGCGGGATTATCGCTGACTAAACGAATAAAAACAGACTGTTATCCGCAGATTTACTATTGCCGGCAACTGTGGCATAATACTCGCAGAAGGGGTAGGCAGATAACTATAACACCTGATTTTTTCTTTGGGGAGACAAGACAATGGCAGAAGAGCAGGCCAAGGCCGGAGAAGGGACGGTAGAGCCCATCAAGAAGTCAAAGACAATCCTCTTTATTATCCTGGGGGTGGCCATCCTCCTTTTAGGCGCCGGCGGCTATTTTGCCTACACCAAGTTCCTGGCCCCGAAACCGCCGCCGGTTGAGCACGTCCCGGTCAACCCGGCAGACGCGCCGGAATCGGTGGGCGAAATCGTCACTCTCGATCCTTTTGTGGTCAATCTGGCCGACCCGAAGGGAAACCGCTACCTGAAAATGAAAATCAGCCTGGAACTTGACACCAAGGAGGCGGCGGACCGAGTGCAGAAGGTAACACCCAAGCTCAGGGATATCGTCATCATGATGCTGACCAGCCTCTCCTTTGAAGAGGTGATGACGCCGGAGGGCAAACTGCGGATCAGGGATGAGCTCCTCGAACGTTTCAACCGGGTAACCCGTCCAGACAAGATCAAAAATCTCTACTTTTCCGAATTCGTCGTCCAGTAATGCATTCACAACAGAACCGGCATTTTGCCACTAACTGAAAGCCGATAGATCCCCATGGAACAAATCCTCAGCCAAGACGAAGTTGACGCCCTATTAAAAGGAATTGCAGGGGGCGACATTGAAGAACCGGAAGAGCAGCTTGACGAGGAGGCCCTCGAATACTCTTCCTATGATTTCAGCCGGCAGGAACGTATCGTCCAGGTCAAAATGCCGGCCATGGAGGCCATCAATGATGTGTTTCTGCGTTCCATCAGGTCATCGATCTCCGCCTCGCTGCGGCGCATCCTGGATATTACCGCGGTCCCCATGGAACTGGAACGCTTCGGCGCCTTTGTCCGCACCCTGCCGGTGCCCAGCAGTCTGCAGATCTTTAAAATGGATCCATTTCGCGGCCACGCCCTGTTCGTCATTGAGCCGAAACTGGTCTTCGCCTTTGTGGAAAGCTTCCTGGGCGGCAGCGGCACCAGAAACGTCAGGATTGAAGGCCGCGATTTCACCGGCATTGAACAGCGGCTGATCCAGCGCATCGTCAACCTCATCCTCAGTGATCTGGAAAAGGCCTGGTACTCGCTGCAGCCCATCAAGGTTCAGCATATCCGCAGCGAAATCAACCCGCAATTCGCCAAGATCTGCGAACCGGAAGACGTGGTCATCATCAACCGCTACGAGGTGGATATGGACCGGGCCGTGGGCAGCATCACCTCCTGCATCCCGGTCACCAACCTGGAATCCGTCAAACAGAAGCTGATGACCACTTTCCAGCGGGAGCAGAGCGACGAGGATATCAGTCTCAAACGGATACTCACCGAAAATATCAAAAATGTTTCCGTTGGCTTCAAGGCGGAATTGGGCCGGACCGTCCTTCCCGCCGGGGACATTCTCAGCCTGGAGGTGGGGGATATTATCCAGCTTGATAAAAGAAAAGATGAAATGCTGCCGGCCTTTGTCAGCGGCATCAGAAAATATATGGGATCACCCGGAATTCACCGGGGCAACAAGGCCTTTTTAATCAAACGCAAGGTCTTTGACCGGGAAAGAGATTAACGGAGAAACAAAAAATGGCGGATGAATCTTTGGATGATGCATGGGCAAACGCCCTGGAAGAGGCGAAACCGAAAAGCGGAGCTGGCACTGCCGCCGGCGGAGACGACTGGGATTCCCTGGCCAAAAACAATAGCGGAGCCTCCCGGCCCGCCAGTTTCAATGAGATTGAGGACAGCGGCGCCCCCCAGACCTCCAGCCACAACCTTGATTTCCTGCTGGACATTCCGCTGGATGTCACGGTGGAGCTGGGACGCACCAGCATGATCATCGACAAGATGCTGCAGTTGACGCAAGGGTCTGTGGTCGAACTGGACAAGGCGGCTGGTGAGCCGGTGGAAATATATGTCAACAGAAAGCTGCTGGGTAAAGGCGAGGTTATTGTGGTCAATGACCGATTCGGCGTGCGGATCACGGAGATCATCAGCCAGGCAGACCGCATTAAAAACATGGCATAAGCAGCTGAACAAGTTCTTCCCCCTCCACGTAAAGGCAGTTAGCGAGTTGAAACTTATGAGAGCTTCCTTCCTGCACAGATCAGCACAGAGAACCGGACGGTTGCTCCGGGCAATGCTGGTAACCCTGGCGGTTTCCGCCATCCCCGCCTGGGCGGCCGACGATCAGGCGGCAAAAGCGGTAACCGAACCGGTGCTGGATCTTGCCCGGACCACCTCGCTGGCCCTTACCGTCATGAAGGTAATGGGCGCCCTGATACTGACGGTGGGGATCATGCTGCTGCTGGCCGCCTGGTTCCGGAAACTCGGCCTGAGCCGGGCAGGGCTGCAGCAGGGCAAACTGATCACCATCATCGATACCAAGATGATCGCCCCGAAAAAGTATGTCGCCGTGGTGCAGGTGGCGGATGAAACCCTGGCCCTGGGCATTACCGACCAACAGATCACCATGCTGACCCGGCTTGCGGCGAACCCGGCCCAAGTCCGGCAAAGCCCGGAAGACAGGCCCCAGCAGACATCTTTCGCCACCCTGCTCGGCAAGGTGGTCAAAAGAGGCGGCCAATGAAAAAATTTCTGTTGCTGCTCACTCCTTTCCTTTTACTTCTGGCAGTGGCTGACTGCCAGGCCGTCACCCTGCCGACCGTGCAGATCGGCATGGCGGATACCAACGACCCCAAACAGGTTTCCGTGCTCATCGAGATCCTGCTCATGTTCACCGTTCTCTCCATTGCGCCGGCCATTATCTTAATGACCACCTGCTTCACCAGGCTTGTCGTTGCCTTCTCCTTTCTGAGAAATGCCCTGGGCACGCAGCAGATGCCGCCCGCCCAGCTGCTCATAGGGCTGGCCCTGTTTCTGACCATCTTCATCATGACCCCGGTCCTGAAAGAAATGAACGAGACCGCGGTCAAGCCGTACATGAATCAGCAGATTGATTTGCAGCAGGCCTTTACCCAGGGTATTAAACCCCTGCGCGCCTTCATGTTCAAACAGACCAGGGAAAAGGATCTCGGCCTTTTTCTCGGCATCGCCAAGATGCAGAAACCGGCCAACAAGGACGAGGTTCCCACCACCATACTGGTGCCCGCCTTTGTCATCAGTGAGCTGAAAACCTCCTTCCAGATAGGTTTCATTCTCTTTCTGCCCTTTCTGGTCATTGACATGGTGGTGTCCAGCGTCCTGCTCTCCATGGGCATGATGATGCTGCCCCCGGTCATGGTTTCGCTGCCCTTTAAACTACTGCTCTTTGTGCTGGTTGACGGGTGGTATCTCATTGTAGGTTCACTGGTTAAAAGCTTCGGAGTATAGATATGGATCCCATGAAAGCCATCACCTTAGGTCAGAATGCCATCGCCATATCCCTGCTGCTCTCCGCCCCGCTGCTGCTGATCGGCATGGTGGTCGGCCTGCTCATCGCCATTTTTCAGGCCACGACCCAGATTCAGGAAATGACCCTGACCTTTGTGCCCAAGATCGTTGCGGTCATGCTTGCCCTGCTCTTTTTTTCCTCCTGGATGCTGATCAAAATGACCGATTACACCCAGGATCTCTTTCTCAGCATCCCGAATCTCATCAGATGACAGCGAGATAACGATGGTTGACGCCAATTTGCTGAACTGGACACTGAATCAATTCCTGGCCCTGATCATTATCATGATCAGAGTGGGGCCGTTGCTCTTTTTCATGCCGATTACCGGCTCGCGCAATGTCCCCTCCCAGGTCAAGATTCTCATGACGGTGGCCACATCCCTGGTCCTGCTGCCGGTTGTCCCGGTCCATGCCGGACAACTGCCGGCCACGATGCTCGGCTTTCTCGTCTTCATTGCCAGCGAGGTATGCTTTGCCGGCATTCTGGCCGTGTTCGCCCGGCTGATTTTTGACGCGGTGCAGATTGCCGGCCAGATGGTGGGCATCCAGATGGGGATGGGCATGGCCGGGGTCATGGACCCCCAGTTCGGCAACCAGGTTTCGCTGATCGGCCAGTTCTGGAACCTCCTTGCCATTCTCATCTTTTTAGGCATTGACGGGCATCATCTCTATATCAGAACCCTGCTCGAAAGCTTCAGGTGGGTGGCACCGGGAACCCTGCACGTCAGCCAGGCCACCTTTGAGGGGATGATGCAGGCTACGGGTCGGATGTTTCTGATGTCGGTCAAAATCATGGCCCCGGCCTCGGCCGCAGTTTTCTTTTCCCACGTGGCCATGGGCATCATCGCCAAAACCGTGCCGCAGATTCCCATTCTCATTGTCGGCATGCCGATCAATATCGGGGTGGGTTTTATTTTTGTCGGATTGTCACTTGGTTATTTTCTCCCTCTCATGATCAGCCAGTTCGAGATGATGGGAAGGATACTGCCCAAACTTGCCCAGGGCTTGGGAGGATAACAGATGGCTGAAGAACAGAGCGGCCAGGAAAAAACCGAAGAACCAACCGGCCGAAGACTTCAGGACGCCCGGAAAAAAGGGGATGTGGCCAAAAGCATGGAGGTCCCGTCAGCCGCGGTTCTGCTGGTGGGCCTGCTGACCCTTTACCTGCTCAGCGGCTTTATGCTGGAGAATTTTCTCAACCTGCTGCGCCATTATCTCACCAATCTCCATACCATTAATATCATACCGGGCAACATGACGCTGATCGCCCTGGAGTCCATGCAGCACGTCGCCCTTCTCACCGGGCCGCTCATGCTCATCCTCGTTATCACCGCCCTGGTTGCCAATTATGCCCAGGTCGGCGTTCTCTTTTCCACGGAAAAAATAGAACCCCAGCTGGATAAAATTGATCCGATCAAAGGGTTCGGCCGCATCTTTTCCATGCAGACCCTGGCAAATACCATCAAGTCCATCGCCAAGCTGATCATTGTCGGCTATGTGGCCTATAAAGAGATCATGAAAAACCTTGCCGGCATCGCGCCCCTCATGGACCAGGATGCCTATGCCATCCTGGTTTTTTATGCCAAGGTTTCCTTCTGGATCTTTCTGAAAGCGGCGCTTATTATCGCTCTTCTGGCTGCTTTGGACTATGCCTTTCAACGCTGGCAATTCATGAAAAAAATGAAGATGACCAAGCAGGAAGTGAAAGAAGAGGCAAAAATGACCGAGGGTGATCCCCATGTCAAGGGCCGCATCCGCTCCATCCAGATGCAGATGGCCCGTAAACGCATGATGACGGAAGTGCCCAAGGCCGATGTCATCATCACCAACCCGACCCACCTGGCCCTGGCCCTGGTCTATGACAAGAAAACCATGATCGCCCCGACGGTAATCGCCAAAGGAGCGGGGGTCATTGCCGGCAAAATCAAGGAAGTGGCCCGGGCATACAACATTCCGATTATTGAGGATAAGCCTTTGGCCCAGGCCCTGTATAAAGCGGTTGAGATAAACGAACAGATTCCAGAGAACCTCTTCCAGGCCGTGGCGGAGATCCTGGCCTATGTCTACGGGCTGAAAAAGAAGAGCGCGTAAAAAATCGCGCAGAGTTGCCACCCCGCAAACTTTAACCTTACATTTAATGTGAACCATGGCGGAAAAAACTGACAGACTTGGCCTGGCAGCCATCAACATCGAACCTTCAAGCCTGATGGTCGCAGTAGGCCTTGTGGGCATTTTGATGGTCATGATCCTGCCGCTGCCCACCCTGATGCTTGACCTGCTCCTGTCGCTCGGCATTACCATGAGCCTGGTCATTCTGCTGATGGCCATGTACAATACGGACCCCTTGGAGTTTTCCGCCTTTCCCTCCCTGCTGCTGCTGACCACCCTCTACCGGCTGTCGCTCAATATCGCCTCAACCCGGCTCATCCTGCTGCACGGCCATGAAGGACCCGGTGCCGTGGGCAAGGTCATCCAGTCATTCGGCAACTTTGTGGTGGGCGGGAGCTTTGCGGTGGGGCTCATCATCTTTCTCATCATGGTGCTCATCAACTTCATCGTTATCACCAAAGGTTCCGGCCGTATCGCTGAAGTCGCGGCCAGATTCACCTTGGACGCCATGCCGGGCAAGCAGATGGCCATTGACGCCGATCTCAACGCCGGTCTCATCAATGAGGAAATGGCCAAAAAAAGAAGGTCGGAGATCAGCCAGCAATCCGAGTTTTACGGGTCCATGGATGGTGCCAGCAAATTTGTCCGCGGGGAGGCGGTGGCCAGTATCGTCATCATGGTCATCAATATCCTGGGCGGACTTTTCATCGGCATCTTGATGGAGAACATGCCCATCGGCCAAGCCGCGGAAACTTATACCCTGCTGACCATCGGTGACGGACTTGTTTCACAGATCCCATCGCTGATCATTTCCACCTCCGCCGGTATCATCGTCAGCCGCGCAGCCTCCGAAGACAGCATGGGCAAGGAGCTGGTCAAACAGTTCGGCAGACAGCCCCAGGCCCTGGCCGTGTCTTCCGGCATCATCCTGCTTTTCGGCCTGATCCCCGGCCTGCCCCACATCCCGTTTCTCATCCTCGGCACAGGCATGGGAGTGCTGGGCTGGTTTGCCTTTCAGTCCATGGCCGCCGAACAGACGGAAGAGGATATCGCCGCGGAAAAAAGAAAGGAAACAGCCCCGCCCCTAGGCTCTCCCGAAACGGTGGAGGCACTGCTTCCCCTTGACACCCTGGAACTTGAGGTGGGCTATGGCCTGATTCCCCTGGTGGATGAATCCCAGGAGGGTGATCTGCTGGAACGTATCCGGGGCATTCGCCGCCAGTTTGCCATTGACATGGGTCTTATCGTCCCCCCCCTGCATGTACGGGACAACCTGCAGATTAAACCCGATGAATATGTCCTGCTGCTCAAAGGGGTGGAAATTGCCAGGGGTGAGCTGATGATGGGCTACTTTCTGGCCATGGACTCCGGGGCCGCCAAAAGAGCGATTGAGGGAATTCCCACGGTGGAACCCGCCTTTAAACTGCCCGCCCTGTGGATTGCCGGCGACAAAAAGGATGAGGCCCAGCTGGCCGGTTATACGGTGGTTGATCCCTCCACCGTGGTGGCCACCCATCTCACCGAGGTCCTCCGCACCCACGCAGACGAGCTCCTGGGACGTCAGGATACCCAGAAACTTCTCGACAATCTGGCGAAAAATCAGCCAAAGGTGGTGGAAGAGCTGGTGCCCGGACTTCTCCCCCTGGGAAAACTCCAGAAAGTTCTGCAGAATCTGCTGCGGGAACGGGTTTCCATCAGAAATCTGCTGACCATCTGCGAGACCCTGGCCGACTATGCCCCCATGGGCAAAGATCCGGAAATTCTCACCGAGTATGTGCGCCAGAAGCTGTCCCGCTCCATCGTCAGCACCATGACCGATGATGCCGGCACCCTGTCCGTGCTGACCCTTACCACCCAGATCGAGGATCTTATCCGGGAATCCGTGCAAGCCACGGACCAGGGGTCATTTCTGGCACTTGACCCGAATCTGGGCCAGAAAATCATCGAGGCAATCCAGGCCAATGTGGATAAAATTTCCCAGGAAGGATATCAGCCGATCATCATCACCTCTCCGGTGGTGCGGCGCCATCTCCGCAGGCTCATAGAGAGATTTATGCCCCAGGTGGTGGTATTGTCCCATAATGAACTGACCAACCAGTCTAAGATCCAGTCCCTGGGCACTGTTGACCTGAAAACAAAAAAATAACCATTAACCGACCAAAGCAAACGACCGACTGAACTCATGCGCATAAAACGATTCGAAGCACCGGACAGCAAAACAGCCTTTGCCATGGTTAAAAAAGAACTTGGCGAAGAGGCCGTTATCCTGGCCAACAAGACCCTTGATGCCGGAACCCCCAACCAGCGCTATGAGGTGGTGGCGGCCATGGATTATGACCTGGAGACCATCACCGTTGCCGCGGAAAGCAGCTGCAGCCCCATGGCAGACAGGCAACCGGCAATTTACGGCTATGAATCGTTCCGCCGGAAGGCCGCTTGCCCCCCGCTAACCCCGCAGCAAGCGCCCCAGCCGGCCAAGAACAGTGAAATCTCTCTGGAGGCCAATGACCTTCGCCTGCGCTTTGCCAGTCTCCTGCGGCAAAAGGGAGCTGAACCACCTGCCACGAATCAGCAGAAGCCGCCCGCCGCCTCTCCGTTACCCAAGGCCAGGAAACGTCCCGACCCGGAAGAGGTCAGCCGCTGGCGTAATCAGCTCATCGACCAGCTGCAGATCAGGCCCCCGGCCATCGGCAAGGCCAAGGAGCCGGTGATCCTGGTGCTCACAGGCCCGACCGGGGTAGGCAAGACCACCACCGCGGCCAAGATTGCCGCCTGGTACAAATTACGGGAAAACTGCCAGGTGGCCCTGCTGTCCATGGACTGTTACCGCATCGGCGCCACCGATCAGATCAGAACCTATGCCCGCATCATGCAGATCCCCTGCGAGATCGTCCTGCGTAAGAACGATTTGCGCAAGGCGGTTGACCGCCACCGCGACTGCGATCTGATCATCATTGATACGGCCGGCAAGAGCCCCTATGATATGGGCCACATCGACGAACTGGCCGGCTGGCTCGCCGGCATCGACCGCATTGAGCCCCAGCTGGTTTTAAGCGCCACCACCAAGAAGGAAGATCTGAAACATATCGTCGAAGCCTATGCCTCGCTTGCCCCAACCGGCCTTATCCTGACCAAGCTGGATGAAACACGGGCATACGCCGCCCTGTGCCAGCAGATTGCCGGAGTTGCAATTCCCATCTCCTATGTCGCAACCGGACAGAGGGTACCGGAAGATTTTATCGTCGCCTCAAAACCCTTCCTGGAAAAACTGTTCAAACAGGGATGGAATGCCGTTCTCGGCAATGAAAATGCTTACTCCGCCAGCGGCTCTTAAAAAGGAAATTTACCATGCATCAGGCCGAAACCTTGGAAAAAATCATGAATCAGAACTCCCGCGGGCGTTATGCCCCCCCGGTAACCGCATCGGTCCCCAGGGTCATTTGTGTGACGAGCGGCAAGGGAGGAGTAGGAAAAACCAACATTGTCGTCAATTTGGCCTACAGCTTGACGAAACTTGGGAAAAAGGTCGTGGTGCTGGATGCGGATCTCAACCTGGCCAATGTGGACGTGCTGTTGGGACTGACCCCCCGTCATAATCTGCACCATGTTTTTCTGGGGGAAAAAACGCTCAAGGAGATCCTGGTGAAAGGGCCGGGAGGCATCTTTATTCTGCCGGCAAGCTCGGGCGTTCTCGAACTCTCCGACCTGACCGAGGAGCAAAAACTCTACTTTCTCGCAGAAATGGCGGAACTGGGCGAAGATATCGATATCCTCCTGATCGATACCGCCGCAGGCATCAACAAAAATGTCATCTATTTTACCCTGGCTGCCGAGGAGCGGGTGATCGTGCTCACCCCGGAACCCACCTCTCTCACCGACGCCTATGCGATGATCAAGGTCCTCTCCACCCGCCATGACGTAAAAAAATTCCGCATCCTGGTCAACTCGGCCCATTCGGAAAAGGAGGCGGTTGCCGTTTTCCGGCAGCTGACCCTGGTGGCCGACCGTTTCCTGGAAACACTGTCGCTTGATTATCTCGGCTACATCCCTTTTGACAAAAAACTTCCCCAGGCTGTCAGGGCGCAACGGCTTGTCACGGAACTCTCCCCTCACTGCCCGGCATCCGCCATGTTTCACAAGCTCGCCAAATTCATTGCCGAAGAAGACAAAGTCCCCCAGAGTGATGGAAATATTAAATTTTTCTGGCAACGGCTGCTTGATTTATAATATAGTAAGTGATCGCAGCTCTTAACCGTCTTGTCGGAATGATCATTCAGCAAGGGACCAATTCACCCAGCGACATGAACAAGCAGCAATCACCAAAATTCAAGGATTATACCAAGGCTTATTTCAGCCCTTCCTCCGAACTTTCCCCGGAAAAGCGCAATGAACTGATCCTGACCTATACCCCCCTGATCAAATATATCGCCACCCGCCTCGCCAGCCGCCTGCCAGCCCAGGTGTCCCTTGATGACCTCATCAGCTGCGGCATTATCGGACTCATTGATGCCATTGATAAATTTGATATGAGCAAAAATGTCCAGTTCAAAACCTATGCGGAATTCCGCATCAAAGGGGCAATGCTCGACGAACTGCGCTCACTTGACTGGGTTCCCCGCTCGATCCGCCGTAAAATTACCGATCTGGAGCAAAATTACTCGGTGCTGGAAAAAAAACTGGGGCGTCCTGCCACCGATGAAGAGATGGCACAACAATTAAAAGTGACCCTGGCGGATTTCCATAAACTGCTGGACGAAACCAAATCCGTAACCTTTCTGGACATCGAGCTTCTTCGCCAGAAAAACACCGACGGCAATTTGTCTGATACCCTGCTTGAGCCTTTCTCCGGCATCGAAACCGATCCGTTTTCAGCGATCAATCTCGCCCAGATAAGGGATCTGGTGGCCAAGGCCATTGAGGAGTTACCGGAAAAGGAACGATTAACCGTATCCCTTTACTATTATAATGAGCTGACCATGAAGGAAATAGGCCACGTTCTCGGTTATACCGAATCACGCATCTCGCAGATGCACAGCAAGGCCATGCTGCGCCTGCGGACCAAACTGAAAAAAGCACTTGCCAGTTGATGCATGCTTTACGTAACCTATAAAATCATATAGTATTTTTGGTTGTAATTGTTTTTTCCGGGAAATCCATTTTGCTCCGCGATATCAGGTGGAATTGAGTTATCTGCAAAATTTTTCGGGTAATTTCCAAAATCAATGTAATCAAGCCGTTTTTTCATCAGAGGGGGATGATATGGCAGATACCAATATAAAAGTTCTGGTTGTTGATGATTTTGCCACCATGAGGAGGATTGTCAAAAACATCCTGGTGCAGCTCGGATATAAAAATATTGTCGAGGCTGATGACGGCACAACCGCGGTGGATGTTCTCAAGAGCGAAAAGGTGGACATGATTATTTCAGACTGGAACATGCCCAAGATGACCGGTCTCGAGCTGCTCAAACATGTCCGGGGTGATGCCAAGCTGGCCAGCATCCCCTTTATCATGGTTACAGCCGAGGCCCAGCAGGACAACATCATCCTTGCCGTTAAGGCCAAGGTAAGCCAGTATATCGTCAAACCCTTCACCGCCGAAACACTCGGCGAAAAAATTGACAAGGTGTTCGGCAAATAATCCCCGGCAAAGCAATGAGTTCCTGCCGGCCAGCGAAATCCCGCTCAGGCACGTTATGTGACAGCCTGTTTTCCAACATGTACTATAAATGGCAAAAGACGCTGATCCAAAAGATTTATTTGATTTTGAACTGCCCGAAGGTCTGGACGATGACTTAGGAGGTGACTGGGAATCGGCTTTTCAGGCAGAGGATTTTATGCTCACGCCTGAAGATGAGGCCGAAGTTTTCTTTGAAAAAGAGGCGGGAGCCGGCGGTGACGATCTTGACCTGGCCTCCCTGCTGGCAAGCGATGATTCGCAACCGCAACCAGATTCCCCTCTCTCCCCGGCAGCCGCAGAAGCAGGCGCGGCGTCAAGCAAAAAAACCTTCAGTCTGGCCTCTTATCTGCCCGCCGCTCTCGTTGCTCTCCTGGCCAGATCGGCCGGCTGGTTTCAATCGCGGCCATTTTATCAGAAAATCCTTTTCCCAAGCCTTGCAGCCGTCTCAATCATCTCCCTTTGCGCCGTTATTTTTTTCCGCTCCACCAACCAGCAACTGGCCGAGAAACATGCACCCGCTCTTGCGTCACCCATTGAAACAAAGGTACCTGCAGAGCAAAAAAATCAGCCTGAACCTGCGCCCTCTTCGTCCCAGCAGACTCTCCGGCAACCAGCAGCAACACCCCCAGCCCTTGTTAAAAATAGAAAAAAATGGCCCATGCGGGCTTTTTTTATTGCTGTCCAGCCAACAGACAGCACCGAGGGACTCCTAGTCAGAATTGATCTGGACCTGGTACTTCTTCTTGACCAAAACAGTAGCATTCCAGAAGAAAAACGAGCCTTTATCCGGGATACAATCTTTCAGTTTTTTGTCAACCGCCCTCCTGAAGAATTACGCCGTTATGCCCTTGCCCGAGGCGAAATGGTCCGCAACCTCGAATCCTGGCTGCAAAAGGAATGGCCGCATAATCCCATTGCCTCCATCATGTTTGATCGCTACCAGATCCTTAATTAAAATCCCGCCTCGAATAATACAATTCTGTAAGCAGCAGCCCTTCTTATTACAATTATGTGATAAGAATTTTATGTCTTTGCTTGGCGTCCTACTTTTACAACACAAAATCAACAAGATAGCTTTAATGTTATCTGGCACAGTGTTTGCTAACGTGCGTAAAGGCTTTTAATCATCTAAGCACACAATGAGATTTTCACAGGGAGGAACCACAAAAAATGATCTCCGGAGCCGATACCGCTTTTATCCTTATTTCCGCAGCACTGGTCCTGCTGATGACACCGGGACTGGCTATCTTCTATGCCGGAATGGTGCGCGGCAAAAACGTCCTCGCCACCATCCTGCAATCCTTTATCATGATTTCGGTCATCAGCATCGAATGGGTTTACCTGGGCTACAGCATGTCCTTTGGCCCTGACCTTGGCGGATTTATCGGCGACCTGTCTTTTTTCTCCTTAAATGGAGTGACCAGCGCCCCAAGCGAGTTTTACGCCACAACGATCCCCCAGAACGTTTTCATGATCTATCAGTGCATGTTTGCCATCATCACTCCGGCCCTGATCACCGGCGCCTTTGCCGAGCGCATGCGCTTCGGCCCTTTTCTCATTTTCGGCCTGGCCTGGACCATCCTGGTGTACAATCCGGTCTGCCACTGGGTCTGGGGCAATGGGGGCTGGCTCGCCGCCAAAGGCGTACTTGACTTTGCCGGCGGACTGGTCGTGCATCTGACATCCGGCATGGCCGCCCTGGCCTCGGTTATTGTTCTTGGCCCCCGCAAAGGGCTTGGCCGCGAAAGCTTCATGCCCCACAGCCTGCCCATGACCCTGCTCGGCACCGGCCTGCTCTGGTTCGGCTGGTTCGGCTTCAACGGCGGCAGCGCCCTCGCGGCCAACGGCATCGCCGCCACCGCTTTTATCTCCACCCATCTTGCCGGCATGGCCGGCATGGGGATGTGGCTGCTGGTTGAATGGATTCACCGGAAAAAACCGACAACCCTTGGAGCCGCCTCAGGGGCCATTGCCGGCCTTGCCACCGTAACTCCCGGGGCCGGCTTCATCACCCCCCATTCCGCCATCATCATCGGCATCATTGCCGGTTTTTCCTGTTATCTGGCGGTCAATCTGAAAAACAGAATCGGCTTTGACGACAGCTTGGACGTCGTCGGCATCCACGGTCTGGGCGGTATTATCGGCACCATCTGCCTGGGACTTTTTGCCACCAAGTCCGTCAATCCCAACGGGGCCGATGGACTTTTCGCCGGCAACGCGGCATTTCTGACCACCCAGATATTCGGCGTGGCGGTGGTCGGTGCCTATGCATTTACGGTCAGCCTTATCCTGCTGAAAATCATCGACCTCACCTGCGGCGGCCTCAGGGTGAGCCGTGAAAACGAAATCCTGGGCCTGGATCAGAGCGTTCACACCGAAACAGCCTACAACATGTAAAGTAATGTCTAGCAAAGCCAAAAAATTATTTAGAGCAGCGTGTTCTTTGCGGTAGTATAAAAAATTATCATGTAAACCCGCAAAGAATAACTTTATCCACACAAGGAGTCCTCCATGAAAAAAATCGAGGCAATCATCAAACCCTTCAAGCTTGACGATGTGAAAGATGCCCTCAACCAGCTGGGCGTCAAGGGCATGACCCTTACCGAAGTGAAGGGCTACGGCCGCCAGAAAGGCCACAAGGAGATATACCGGGGAGCTGAATACGTGGTTGATTTCATCCCCAAGGTCAAGTTGGAACTTATTGTCAGCAACGATCAGGTCCGTGAAATCGTCGAGGTAATCCGCAAGGCGGCATTGACCGGCAAGATCGGCGACGGCAAAATCTTTGTGTTGCCGGTGGAAGAGGTCATTCGGGTACGAACCGGCGAAACCGGCGAGGAAGCCATCTAAATGGTGACGGAGCTGCGCGCCAGACGTGATGCCCTGGAGACCTTGTGGCGCCAGGGGTTAAGCGGGCATGCCCTGCTGGCAAGACACACCGGGCTCATGGATGCGGCACTCCAGGATTATTTCAGGGAGAGCGGCGCAGACCCGGAAAACATGTGCCTGGTTGCCTTGGGAGGATACGGCAGAAAGGAACTTTTCCCTTACTCGGATATCGACCTCATGCTGCTTTACCGCCCGGCCGCGGAAAAACAGCTCAATACCGTGACTGAAGCCATATTTTATCCGCTGTGGGATGCCGGCCTGGAGGTTGGGCACGGGGTAAGAACGCCGGCCGCCTGTATCGAAGAGGCCGGCAAAGATTTTTTTCTGCTGGTCTCCCTGCTTGACGCAAGGCTCATTGCCGGCTCCAACGATCTTTTCACCGCTCTGCTGGCGGATTTCCAGCAAAAATTTGTGACGGGCCAGCGCAAAACCTTTTTGCAGGACATGCTTTTTCATCGGCAGAAACGCCATGAGCGCTTCGGCAACCACACCTATCTGCTTGAGCCCCATATCAAGGAGAGCCGAGGCGGTTTCCGCGACATCCAGGCCATGCTCTGGTCAGCCCAGGTTCTTTTCAACCTCAAACAGTCTCAGGACCTGGAAAGGGCCGGACTGATATCAACAGAAGAACTGCAGGCATTTGACCAGGCCAGCGACACCCTGATCAAAATACGAAACCGGCTCCATTACATCAGCGGCCGCAAAAACGATCAGCTTTTCTTCGAGCACCAGGAGGAGATGGCCAAGGCCTTCGGCTATAAAGACGAACAGGGCATGCTCGGGGTAGAGCGCTTCATGCGCGACATCCATGCCCAGCTGCAGACAATCGCTCTGACCTCAGACCTCTTCTTCGAGCACGCGACAGAGGTGCTGGGGCTTGGGCAAACCGGCAAGCAGCAGGACAAGGAACTGGAAAAGGGAATCACCCTCCGCCAGGGGCGCATCCATCTGACGGACATCGAGCTGGCGGCCAAGCGCCCCTATCTCCTCATGCGGGCCTTCACCCATGTTGCCCAGACCGGCAACCCCCTGCACCACCGCACCAAAAAACTCATCAGCGGCAATCTGCATCTTCTCGGAATAAAAACACGGAATTCCAAAAGGATGAACAAGGCCTTCCTGGAAACCATCCAGGGGCCAAATCCGCTGCCGGCCCTGACCGACATGCTGGAAAGCGGCCTGCTCTCCGCCTATATCCCTGAATTTCTTCACCTGAAATCCCTGGCCCAGCATGACATCTATCATGTTTTCACGGTGGACCGCCATCTGCTGCAAACGGTTGAGGAGGTCAATCAGCTCCGCTCGCTCGAGCATCCGCTTTTCATCACCGTTCCTTCACCGTATATCCTGTTCCTTGCGGCCCTGCTGCATGATATCGGCAAAGGTTACGGCAAAAACCATGCGGAATACGGCGCTGAACTGGCAAACGATATCGGCAAACGGCTGGGTATGCCCGAGGCTGACATTAACTGCCTCACCTTTCTGGTCCGCGAGCATCTTTTTTTAGCGGAAATCGCCCAACGCCGGGATCTGGAAGATGAAGGCCTCATTCTCCGTTGCGCCAAACAGCTTAATGACCCGGACCGGCTGACCATGCTTTACCTGCTGACCATCGCCGATGCGAAAGCAACAGGCCCCTCAGCCTGGTCGGACTGGAAGGCGGCGCTGTTGCTGGAACTTTACCTGAAGGTAGCGAACACCTTAAGTCGTGACGACCTCACCCTGCCTGATCCGCGGCAGGAGATTGCCTGGATGAGAGGCCAAGTGGCCGCCCTGCTCGGCGACAGCCCGGCGGTTCCCTTGAAAATCCTGCCGGATGACTACCTGCTCGGCAACTCTCCTGATGAGGTTGTCAGTCATATACGCCTCCATGAAGAATTGAAGAAACAGGAGGTGATCGTCAAACCAAGCCAGGAGAAAGGCCACTGGTCAATCCTGATCATGGCCCAGGACAGACCCGGCATCTTGAGCAAAATCTGCGGGGTGATGGCCCTGCACAATCTGAAGGTTCTTGCCGCGCAGATTTACACCTGGCTCGATGGCACGATTGTTGATATTCTTCATGTCACATCGATGCTGGACAATCAATTCGAGGACCAGAACTGGCAGACCCTGGAGGATGACCTGGGCAAGGCGATCCATTTCAGAATCGGGCTCACCCATCGCCTTCATCAAAAGCTGACCGCTCTGGGCGCCGCGCCCACCCAGCTGAGCCAGCGGCCGCCGGCCAAGGTGATCATTGATCCGGTCGCCTCTGACAATTTCACGGTTATTGAAGTATATGCCGTAAATAGGCCGGGCCTGCTTTACGATATTACCCGCACCCTGTCTGATTTCGGCATCAACACCTTTCGGGCCAAAATCGGCACCAAGGCCGACCAGGTCGTGGATGTTTTTTATGTACTGGATCACCAGGGTCTTAAAATCGAGGAGCCGTCCTTCAAAAATGAGATAAAAAACGGCCTGCTTCATGCTGCAGCCTGAAGTTTTACCAAAATTTATGTATTCCCGTTTTTTTATTTTACAATTATGTAATAAATAAAAAACTTGCCACTCGCTGCGGAATATGGAAAATTAGGACCTGTTCAGCAATGTAACTTGAAGTGCACCGGAAAACTCCTGGTGAGACTTTTTTATGCAAGGCGTCACAGAATTTGGATGAAACACATGGACATACTGCGATTAGTCGAGCAAGACCTCAGGCATCAGCCACAGGCATGAGAGAACTTGCAGCGAAACCATCCTGAGAACATGAATATTCCCTGCAGTGGGGATCATTATTCAGCAATCATTATGCAAGGAGAAACAACAATGTGTACCGAATGTAACTACGGAAGCTGCCCTGATCTTATCAACATCAACGTACCAGGGCTTTTCGGCTCAAATGTCTTCAACGAAAAAATCATGAAAGAGAGACTGCCCAAGGAGACATACAAGGCGCTGAAAAAAACCATCGAAATGGGGGCTTCTCTGCAGCCGGAGACAGCGGCCGTAGTCGCCAATGCCATGAAGGATTGGGCCATTGAGAAAGGCGCCACCCACTATACTCACTGGTTTCAACCCCTTACCGGCTCAACTGCTGAAAAACATGATTCCTTTATTGCCCCGACCTTAGATGGCAGCGTGATCATGGAGTTCTCCGGCAAACAGCTCATTCAGGGCGAACCGGACGCCTCATCTTTCCCCAGCGGCGGGCTGCGCGCCACCTTTGAGGCCCGCGGTTATACCGCCTGGGACTGCACCTCGCCGGCCTTCCTGAAAGAAGACGCCGCAGGCAATGTTACCCTGTGTATCCCAACCGCCTTCTGTTCCTACAAGGGCGAGGCCCTGGATAAAAAAACCCCGCTCCTGCGGTCCATGGCCGCGGTATCCACCCAGTCCCTGCGTGTGCTGAAGGCCCTCGGCAACGACACCTCCAGCAGAGTCACCTCTACGGTTGGCTCCGAGCAGGAGTATTTCCTGGTGGAAAAAGAGTACTATCTGAATCGCCTTGATCTCCTGACCTGCGGCAGAACGCTTTTCGGCGCACCCGCCCCCAAGGGACAGGAGCTTGAAGACCAGTATTTCGGCTCCATCAAGGATCGTGTTTCCGCATTCATGAAGGATCTTGACATTGAACTGTGGAAAATGGGCATCACCTCCAAAACCAAACATAACGAGGTCGCGCCCGCCCAGTATGAGATGGCACCCGTTTTCGCCACCACCAACATCGCGGCTGATCACAATCAGCTGGTCATGGAAACCATGCAGAAGGTTGCCCTGCGCCACGGCATGGTCTGCCTGCTGCACGAAAAACCCTATGCCGGAGTCAACGGGTCCGGCAAGCACAATAACTGGTCTTTGAGCACCGATGACGGCATCAACCTGCTGGAGCCCGGCACAACCCCTGAGGACAATGCCCAGTTCCTGGTTTTCCTCTGCGCCCTGCTGAAAGCCGTGGACAGCCATGCCGACATCATGCGCGCCACCTGCGGCAGTTCCGGCAACGATCACCGTTTAGGCGCCAACGAGGCACCTCCGGCCATTATTTCCGTATTCCTCGGCGATGAACTCTCCGACATTCTTTTCAATCTGGCCAAAGGTGAGAAGGCCCCTAAAAAAGGCGATGCGTTCCTGAAGATCGGCGTTGATACCCTGCCTGAGTTGCCGAAGGACAATACCGACCGCAATCGCACCTCCCCCTTTGCCTTTACCGGCAACAAATTCGAATTCCGCATGGTCGGTTCATCCCAGTCGATTTCCGGCCCCAATGTGGCCCTGAACACCATCGCCGCCGAGGCGCTTGATGAGATCGCCACCCGGCTTGAGAAGTCCAAGGACATCAACGCCGAGATACTCAATATTATTAAAGACACCGTGAAAAACCATGAGAAAATTATCTTCAACGGCAACAACTACAGCCCGGATTGGGAGAAAGAAGCTGGAAAAAGGGGCCTTCCCAACACCAAGACCACTGTTGACGCCCTGAAGTCTTTTATCACCCCCAAGGCCCTCAAACTGTTTGCCAAATACAATGTCCTCAGCAAGGAAGAGCTGCACTCCCGCTACGACATCTACACGGAACAGTTCTCAAAACATATCAATATCGAGGCGCAGACCGCCATGCAGATGGTGCGCAGACTCTATTTCCCCGCTGCGATCCGCTACATGACCGAGCTCGGCAATTCCATGGCAGTGGCGGGTAAGTCAGCCTCCGTGCAGAAGGAACTGCTGGAATCCATCGGCAATCTGCTTACTTCGGCAAACAAGAAACTCAAAAAACTCGAAGAAGAGACAATTAAGTCTCAAGCCATTGACAAGGTGGAGAAACAGGCCGTGGCCTTCCGCGACAAAGTGCGGCCCTGTTTAAACGACCTGCGGGCCGACATTGACGCAATTGAGGTGCTGATGCCCAGCGATCTCTGGCCAGTGCCGGTTTACAGCGACATGCTGTTTAAACTGTAATTCGAAAGCAGGACGAAACCGCGGCAGCAGAGAGGAGTACAGCAGTACCCTCTCTGCTGCCGGTAAATTTTTCGTTTCCACCTGCCGGGTCGGCGCCTGGCAGTGAGACACAAGGCAAGATGGCCCGGGATTTGTTCAGCATCCCGGGCCTTTTTCATGCTCCTCCCCCTGCGGTGATATCCTATGCTTCATAACACCTTTCTCCACATCCCGGGCATCGGCGAAAAAACGGAAAAACAGATCTGGCGGTCCGGTATTCATACCTGGGAGCAATGGCAGCCTCCCTTTCCGCCCAACCTGCCACAGGCAAAGATCAATCTCATCACCTACCATCTGCAACACTATCTTGAGCAGCAGGACGGCTCAGCCTTATTTTACGCAAAACTCCTGCAGCCAAGTCATCACTGGCGCCTTTTCCCCCATTTTCGCGACAGGACAGCCTTTCTTGATATCGAGACCAACGGCATGGGTCCGGAGCTGTGTGAAATCACCACCATCGCCCTTTACGATGGCCGGACAATCCGCACCTACGTCCAGGGCCGCAACCTGGAACAGTTCATCGGGGACATCGCGGATTATGAGGTTATCGTTACCTACAACGGCAAAAGTTTCGACGTGCCGGTGATAGAATCATGCCTGCAGACCCGGCTCAGACAGGTGCATATCGATTTGCGCTACATTCTGGCCAGGCTGGGCTACCGGGGCGGCCTGAAAGGCTGCGAAAAACAACTGGGGATCAACAGGATGGGGCTGGAAGGAGTTGACGGCTACTGGGCAGTGCTTCTCTGGCAGGAATTTACCCGCAGCGGCAATGACCGGGCGCTGCAAACCCTGCTGGCCTACAATATTGCCGATGCGGTCAACCTGGAATCCCTGCTGGTCCAAGCCTACAATCTGAACATCGCCCCCACCCCCTTTGCCCTCAGCAACTACATCCCGTTGCCGGAGAGTCCTGCCTCGCCCTTTAATCCGGACAAGGAGATTATCTTGAAAATCAGGGAGATGCTGCACTCGCCCTACAACCTATAAATAGATAATGATGGCCCCGCTACTTTCCCGTTGACCGTTTTCCCATACATAATTTCTGATTTCCCCGCCGGCCTTCATGCCCTTTGCCATGCCTTCCACCAGATCCCGCAGAACAGGAAGCCCTTGGGAATGAAGGCCCTTGCCGGTAATAACGGCAACGGTCCTGAGCCCTTTTTGGCGAGCTGTCAGCAGAAAATTCGTCACCTTACCCTCGGCTTCCTGCCCGGTTAATCCATGCAGATCCAAGTGTTCCTGAGGAGAGGGATAGATAATTTTCTTACCGGGTTTCCCTGCCCGCCTGCTGTTCATCACCGCCAAAACCTCCCTGTCAAAAGAGGTGGAATCAAACATTGCGGCAAAGGATTCCTGTTCCCGTGCCGGTAAATCACCGCCGAAATGAAAATCATCATCCGTTAACCGCGGCAGTCCGCCCTTCTGTCTTGTTATCTTCTTTTTCACGACCGATCCCTGTAAGCCCTGCGCAAAGCACTGATTATCGCCTCATAGGGCATAGCTCAAATAAAGCGTTCTCATGCATCTTTATAACCGCCGGATCAATTTATTCATGCAAGAATTTTACCCAAGGCAAGCCTGCTGGCAAATTTTGCCCCGGGAATAGCGGGGGGGATCAGCGGTCCGGTTATTTCCTGCGTTGCGATGAAAATTGCCCTGGTTACTGTTTTTTTGCGGGAAATGATTATTGGCAAGGACAAGGCTGGGGGGGGAACCCGAGGTTGTTAAAATCAGGCAGAACCGCCAGCCTGGACACTTTTAACAACCTGGGGGGGGGGAGAGAAGCGGGCAAGTTAGAGGATAATCTGGTCGATCCGCCCCTGATAGAGCACCGGGGTAATGCCACGGCTGGCTACCGCCCTTTCCGCGGTCTTACTGATGGTTGTCATATAGACTTTCTGGCAATCCTGGATTATATCGGCAATCCATTCACACATATCCTGATCAAAAAACTCGGCGAAAAGCGGCTCCGAAACCCGTTCGCCCACAAATTGCAGCCCGTTTTCCGTCTGCTCATAAATCAAAAATCTCTTTGCGGTGCCAAAACGTTCGTTCACCACTTTCCTGTCACTCGACACAACGGCTATACGCATATCTCCTCCTTTATTCAGAGAGTTGACAGCCCGGGGAATGGAAAATAACACCCCTCCCATCATGGCAATGATGCCTGGGGTAATTACAAGTTATATGCCACCAGCATCCTTTTTCGAGCGAGGGATCTCAACCAGTCGTTATCTCGCTATAAAGTCGTTGATGCCTCTTTAAAAGTCGTTGATGCCTCTTTAGCCGTTACGCTGAGAAATCAATTTTTTTCTACCCCGGATCTGTGGCATGATTCAATTTTTTGAACTTTTCAGCTTGACCGCCACGCCCATTACGAATAATGTTTTTATATTCAAATCTGCGCAAATTTTTCTCCGGGATCTCCTTCCGCCACTAACAAAACTGATCATCAGGCAACTGTGAGGTAAGACAATTGACAAACAACACCAACATCCCTGACGGATATATAAAAAAAGAAACAATGTGGTTTATTGCCCTGGTCGCTCTTGCCTTCGGCTTTCTGGCAGGAATTGTTTTCAGCGTTTATAAATCCGGTCCATCTCCGGCAGCCGTCACCCCACAGGCCGTGCAGCAGCAAGGTCAGGCCCCGGCTGCTGATCCGCAGATCACCCAGAAAATACTGGCCCTGGAAAAAGAGGTGGTTGCCCACCCGGACAACATGGAGGCCTGGACCCAGCTGGGAAATTATTATTTTGACAGCGACAACCCCGGCAAGGCCATTGAGGCCTACAACAAATCCCTTGCTCTTAACCCGAACAATGCCGATGTGCTGACTGACCTGGGTGTCATGTATCGCCGCAATGGCAACCCCAAAGAGGCGATTGCCGCCTTTGATCGGGCCACGGCGGTTGACCCGAGCCATCCCACCGCCAGGTTTAACCGGGGTATCGTGCAGCTCTATGACCTGAAAGATCGTGACGGAGCAATCAAGACCTGGGAGGAGTTGGTGAAACTCCACCCTGACGCCAAGGCGCCGAATGGACAGCCTGTCACCGAAATCATCAAAACGGTCAAAGAGCAGCGATAATCCCGGGCAAGGCCCCTTCTCCGAATCAGAGCAGCTCTGCTGCTCTGATTTTCCTCTGTTCGTAAAAAAGTTTCCTAAACAATCTGTAATTGCTATAGTAAGCTATTGAAACAGCAATTCGCGTGGTCACTTTTGAAAGCGAGGTTCAGCTCATGCCGAGATCCTGCTTCACCTTGGGAATAGACTGTATTCATCCATTTTCTTTTTTTTAATCAAATCACTGCGCCAAAGCTGTGAAATCATCCCGCCAATATCCGCTTTCATCCCTCTTTGCCCTTGTTGCCGTCATGCTGACCGGGGCTTTTCTGTTGATGTCCACCCATTTCTATTTCCATCATCTGTTGGCCCAACTTGAAAAAACCGTTGCCAATGAAAGGGCCAGACGCGTTATCGGGGAACAGATAGTCAGCGACCTGCAGCAGGCAAGCACCCAGTTTTATCAGATGCTTGCTGAAGTACGGGTTGAAAAACGCAAATTTACCCAAGACCTCATCCAACAGGAACTTGCGGATATCCGCGCCGCCCTCAAGGTTATTGAGGTTGGCGGTGTCTTTCACAAGGCGATCCAGCATTCTTCGTCCGAAGAAAAACTAATTGACGAAATCACTTATCAAAAGACCGGCAAGGAAAGGTATCTGATCGAATTGCGGGAAATCAACCCACTTCTTCCTGAAATTGACGAAAAAGTGGTGATACTTGAAAATCTGCTGCGCCAACGTGATGCCCTTCAGGAATCTGCCGGGCTAAACGGTGAGCTGTTCCGGATCAAGCAGGAACTTCAGGGATTTCTCAAAAATACGGAACCCCTTTTCAGCAAAATCAACGAAGCGGGTAACCGTATCTATTATACCAATACGAAACGGCTGCAGGAACTGGACACGGATGAGAAAGCCCTCGCCAAGAAATACCAGCTGGTGGAATTGGCCATTTTTATTACCATCTTCACCATCACCTTCTCCTTGTTTTTTGCCCTGGCCCAAAAGATTCTCAGCATCAACAAGAAACTGCAGCAGGAAATTCTGAAAAAAGGACAGGCCGAAGATCTCATCAGCCGGGCGAAACAGGAGTGGGAGCGGACATTTGATGCAGTACCGGACCCCATTGTGCTGCTCGACAAAGAACACCGCATCATCCGTCTCAACAAGGCCATGGCGTCACTGGTGGGCAAACCCGTGGCGCAATGCGTCGGCTTGAAATGCTATCAGGTCATGCACGGGACTGACAGCCCCCCTTCATATTGCCCGCATTCCCTGCTGATCAATGATCTCAGGGAGCACAAAACCGTTCAGTTCATGGATCTTTTCGGTATTTTTTTTGAAATTTCCGTTTCCCCCCTGTTCAATCGCGAAGGGGAACTCATCGGCTCGGTTCATATAGCCCGTGATATCACCGACCAGAAACAGGCGGAAAACGCCCTGTATAAGGCCAATGAGGAACTGGAGCAGAAGGTTGAGCAAAGAACGATCGTCCTGAAAAGATTCATCGATGAGCTGCAGTACGAAATATCAAACCGCATCAAGGCCGAGGAGGCCCTTTTCCAGACCCAGCACCAGCTTCTGCACGCCGAGAAACTCAGTGCCATCGGCAAACTCTCCGCCTCAATCGCCCATGAGTTCAACAATCCCCTTTTTGCTGTCATTAATATTCTCAGCGGGGTGCAGCAACACGAATCCCTTTCCCCGCAGAATGAGAGGATGCTTGAACTGGCTATCCAGGAATGCGACAGGATGAAGATGCTGATCCAGAACCTGCGTGATTTTAACCGTCCGTCCACCGGCGTTCATGTAGCCACCGATATCCACCAGACCATAGACAACATGCTGCTGCTCTGCAAAAAAGAGTTCACGGACAGAAAAATTAAGGTTGAAAAGAATTTCGCCGTCAATATGCCGGCGATCCTGGTGGTGAAAGACCAGATCTGCCAGGTGCTCCTCAATCTCCTGACCAATGCCCGCGATGCCTGTAAAAACGGCGGGGCGATCAAAATCAGTACCGAGGTGCTCGACAAACGGGTCGCCATCAGCGTGGAAGACAGCGGCTGCGGTATTGAGCCTGATCATCTGCACAAGATATTCAAAGCCTTTTTCACCACCAAACAGGAACTTTCCGGTACAGGATTGGGGCTTGCCGTTTCGCTGGGCATTATCGAAAAGCATGGAGGAACGATCTCCGTGAATTCTCAACTGGAGAAGGGCAGCGTCTTTACCGTCACCCTGCCGATCATCCCGGAAAATGATGATCTGAGCGAATATCGCATTCTCATCTGAAGCCGTTCGATCAGCGCAGAGGTTCGGGTTCCGCGGACCAGGCTAAAAAAATAGCGTAACGGCAAGCCAGCCCAGGGCCTCGCCAAACTCGCAACTGGCGCCCAGCACATCTCCCGTGACCCCGCCCAGCAGTTCATGGGCGCGGTATCGCAGCCAGAAAGACGGTACCATGGTGACGTAAAAAACCGCGGCAAGTCCTATCAGGATGGAAACTTGCGCGCTCCCCGCCGCCAGCACCGGCAGCAGAAACCCAAAGCCGACCAGGATCTCCTTGGCCGTTATCCGGCCGACAAACATCTGCCCGGTCCCGTTTTTGCGGGGATAACGGCTTTTCCAGGCCAGGGTCATCATGGCCCAGCGGGAAGCTGCCGGCACAAAGGCAAGACAGACAAAGAGAACAAAAGTGGAAAAATCCTGCCAGGTCTGCACCAGAGTGAGCAGCGAAGAAAGACCGGCGGTTTTTAACAGCAGAACCAGCACAATACCCACCACCCCGAAAGCGCCGGTGGCGGAATCCTTCATGATGGCCAGTCTTTTGTCCGTCTCAAAGCTGCCGCCCAGGCCGTCAAACAGATCAGCCACCCCATCAAGATGCAGTCCCCTGGTCAGCCAGGCCTCAAAGGCAAGGAGCAGCACCGCACAGGCAAAAGGGTCAAGCCCCACCACCAGCAGCAGCCACCCGCAGCCGGCCATGGCCACCCCGATTATCCAGCCGGCAAGGGGGAAGAATGCCCCGCTTCGCGCGACGTTTTCCTGGGTCACTCCGCTAAGTTTTACCGGAATAATTGTCAAAAAAGATATGGCAACCGCAATGGAGCGCAGCATGGGCTTGTTCCTTGTCTCATCGAACCGCTTATCAGGCGCTCACCCCGGCCTCGGCAAAGGTGGCCATCTCATTTATAATTTTCACCCCGGCCTCAATGATGCCCATGGCCAGAGCGGCTCCGGTCCCTTCCCCGAGCCGCATGTCCAGGTTGAGGATGGGAGTAAGGCCAAGTTTTTCAAAAAAAATGCGGTGCCCCTGTTCCGCCGACATATGGCTGAAAAAACAATAATCAGCCACATTTTGTTCCAGCTGCAAAGCAACCAGGGCCCCGGCGCTTGAAATAAAACCGTCCACCACCACCGCCACCCGGCTGCGGGCACATTCCAGAATCATGCCGCAGATGGCGGCGATCTCAAACCCGCCCAAGGCTGCCAGGGTTTCCAACGGCCCCTGGAGATGCCCTTGGTTAATCGCAATTGCGCGCTTGATCACCTCGATTTTATGATGAAGCGTGGCATCATCGATGCCGGTTCCCCGGCCGGTAATTTCTTCCACCCGCACATCAAGCAGGGCGGCAAAAAGGGCGGACGCCGGCGTGGTGTTGGCAATCCCCATCTCGCCTGTTCCCAGAATCCTCGCCCCTTTGCTGATGGCCTCCCGGGCGGTTTCCGCGCCAACGCCAATGGCCTGCAATGCCTCATCGATTTCCATGGCCGGGCCTTTGGCCAGGTTTGCCGTACCGGCTTTCACCTTCCGCGAGACCAGGCCTTCCTCATTCATCTCCGCGGCCACGCCGACATCGATAACCCACACCTCTGCGCCCACATGACGCGCCAGCACATTGACCCCTGCCCCGCCCCGCAGAAAATTAGAGACCATCTGCCGGGTGACGTCCTGGGGCACGCTGCTCACCCCCTCTTCCGCCACCCCGTGATCCCCGGCAAAGGTGAGGATAACCTTACGGCCCAGGTCCGGCCGGATCGTGTTCTGGATCCCGCATATCCGCCTGGCCAGCACTTCAAGCTCCCCCAGGCTTCCCCTGGGTTTGGTCAAATTGTCCAGGCGGGCCTGGGCCTGCTCCATCATCCGCCGGTCTACCGGCTGAATTTCCTCTAACCACGCGGCCAGATCATCCCTGTTGGTCAGTAGCATATTTCCTCTTATCTCTTCTGCTGTTGATAGTGAAGCCAGCTTTCTTCAATATGTTTTAAGGAGGCCTGCAGCTCAGCGCTACGATAAACCTCCAGGGTTACCACCCCGGTAAAGCCTGCGGCATGCAAAACCTGACCGAGACGGTTGGAGCAGGCCTGCTGTTCCGGCCCCAAGGCCTGGTGGTCCCTGCCGTCTCTTATCCCGTGATAATGAATATGGGCGGCCCTGGGGATATCGGCAAAAAGTCTATCCGGCTCCTCGCCATAAAAAAGACCATGGCCGATATCCGCGCACAGGGCAAATCCGTGTTCTCGCACCAGCGGCCGCACCTCGTTGAAAGGGTAGTTAATATTTTCTATGGCCACCAGCGCCCTTTCCCGGCCGAGATCTTTTTTGAGCCGGCCGAGGAAATCATCAATATTGCCAAGCCATGGGTCCCTGGCAAGCCCCGGTTGCAAGGCGAGATGCAGATCATAACAAAGGGGTTGAAGCGGGGCAAGCCCAGCCATCAAGCGGACAATTTCATCAACCGCCGCTTGCCTTAGACCTTCCTCACTGCTGCCGGGCTGGATATCAGAGGGGAGATGAACGGTATAACTGAGATCATGCTCCTGCGCCAGTCCCTGCAGCAGGTTGACATCGATCTGCTGCGGCAGGCGGCAGTGACCGGGAGATTCGAAAAAAAGCAGCTGGATATCATCCACACGGCCTGCCAGGTATCGGACATTCTCCTCAATGCCAGCGGGAATGACAAAGGAGGTGGCGCCGATCCTCCAGGGAAAGCTTCCTTTAATCTTCACCATGTCCGGCACAGTCCACCAGGGTGATCAGTTCACCGGCCCTGTCCTGCCAGGCCAGCGAGATGCCGGTCAAGGCCTCTTTCCCGGATTTCAAGGCGGCGGCAACTGTATCATAGGCCAGGTCAGGATGATTATTGGTTTCGCTGAGATGGGCAAGCACCACATGCTGCAGGCCGTCATGCAGGAGATCGGCCACAAAGCGGGCCGCCTCCTCGTTGGCAAGATGCCCGTGACTGGAACGAACCCTCTGTTGCAGATGAAGTGGATAGGGGCCGTTTTTCAGCATGACGGGATCATGGTTGCATTCGATAATCAACCCGTTGCAGCCTGCCAGGCGATGCTGGATCAGCCGTGACACCATGCCGGTATCCGTACAGTAACCGAGTGCACAGGAGCCGTTTTCAATGACAAAGCCCACGGGATCGACACAATCATGGCATACGGCAAAGGGATGAATATGGAAATGATGGAGAGGAAAGCTTGAGCCGGTTTGGAACTCGCAAATGGCAGGTACCGCGCCGAGGCACTTTGCCGCTGCGGCAAGGGTACCTTTATTGGCATAGATCGGCAGCTTGTATTTACGGGCCAGAACGGCAGCCCCTTTGATATGATCGCTGTGGGCATGGGTGAGCAGGATGGCGGCAAGAGAGGCGGTTTCCACGCCGATGGCGGCGAGCCTTCGCTCGATCTCCACCCCGGAAAAGCCGCTGTCAATGAGCAGCGCCCTGCCCTGGGCCGCAACATAGGTGGCATTGCCTTTACTGCCGCTGCCAAGTACGCAAAACTGCATCAGTCATTCCCTGAGGATCTTATCGGGGTGCCGGCCCGGACAAAACAATTGGCCGGGCAATCAGATGCCGGAATGGCCGAATCCGCCATCGCCCCGCCCGGTCTCGTCCAGGGCCGTTACAGCCAGCACCTGAGCCCGGCAGACCGGGGCCAATACCAGCTGGGCAATCCGGTCGCCCCGGTTGATGGTAAATGCTTTCCTGCCGAGATTGATCAAACCCACTTTCACCTCGCCGCGGTAATCCGCATCGATGGTGCCGGGACTGTTGATCACCGTGATGCCATGCTTGATGGCAAGACCGCTGCGGGGCCGCACCTGCAACTCAAAACCCGGTGGAATGGCCACGGCAAAACCCGTGGGTACCATGCAGATATCCCCCGGCGCCAGGTGCAGGGGTTCGCGCAGCGCACTGGCCACATCCATACCGGCGGCCAGGTCCGAGTGGTAGGCGGGCAAAGGCAGGTCAGCGCTTTGCTCCGGATCGAGCCAGCGTAGGGAAAGAGTAGACTGTTTTTGCATCATGCTGGTTATTCCGCTGGGTGTTGCTGAAGCTGCTCCCGCCTGGGGGCCATGCTAGGAGCCAGTCCTGCCGGCAAGAAGATCCCACTGCACATCCTTCTCCGCTACGGGGCCGAGCACCGCGGTGGTCATTCCCCTGCCGAAGAGCCCCCCGGCAAGATGACAAACATCTTCAACCGTTACCTGAGTAAGTCCGGCCACCACCTCATCAAAATCCACATCGCGGCCAAAATAGAGTTCATTTCTGGCGATTCTGGTCATCCGCATCTCCAGATTATCGGCAGCGAGAAAAAGACCGGTCCTGGCATAATCCTTGGCATTGGCCAGTTCCTCAGCGGACACCGGGCCATGTCGCAACTTATCGAGTTCGTCTCTGATGACCGCCAGGGACCTGTTGACGTTATCCGGATTGACCCCCAGATAAATGCCCAGATAGCCGCTGTCCGCATAGGCATCAAGATAGGAGTGCACCGAATAGGCCAGTCCCCGCTTTTCCCGTATCTCCTGAAAAAGCCTGGAACTCATATTGCCGCCCAGCAGGATATTGAGCAGCATCAGCCTGTAGCGTTCTTCGCTGGTGATGGGCATGCCATAGGTGCCCATTGTCACATGGACCTGTTCCAGGGGTTTGGTGAATATCTTGCGGGTCAGCGGCAGCTCATGGGGTTGCTTGCGTTGGCGGACATCCCCGTCCCGCCGCTGCAGAGAGGCAAAGCAAGCGGCTATCAGATCACAGAACTCCTGATGTTGCACGTTGCCCGCTGCGGCAAACACGATACGATCAGGGGTATAGAATGTTTTCACGTGGTCAAGCAGTTTCTGCCGGTCCATGCGGGAGACAACCTCCATCGGACCCAGAATGGTATGGCCCAAAGGGTGATGGCCCCAGAGCAGCCCCTCAAACAGCTCATGCACCTGCTCTTCGGGGGTGTCTTCCACCATGCTGATTTCCTGCATGATAACCTGGCGCTCGCGCTCTATCTCCTCCTCGGCAAAGAGCGAGTTGAGAAAAAAATCGGCAAGCAGGTCGATAAAACGGGGCAGCTGGCTGTCGAGCACCATCCCGTAGTAGCAGGTGGCGTCCTTGCTGGTAAAGGCATTGGACACGCCGCCCAGCACATCGAGTTCCATGGCAATCTGACTGGCGCTGCGGCTCGGGGTGCCTTTAAAAAGCATATGCTCGACAAAGTGGGAACAGCCGTTGGTCAGATCATGCTCATCCCGCGCCCCGACATCCACCCAGATGCCGACACAGACCGTTTTGGCGTGGGGTATGTGCTCACTGACCACACGTACCCCATTGGCAAAAACCGTTTTATGATGCATTGGCGGCAAGGATTTTAACCCGCCAGCTCTGCCATGGCGGCCTTGCGGCTGAGGCGGATCTTGCCCCGCTGGTCCACGTTGAGAACCTTGACCATGACCTCGTCGCCTTCTTTCAAGATGTCCGACACCTTCTCCACCCTCTTGTCTTCCAGCTCAGAGATATGGACCAGACCGTCGGTTCCGGGCAGAATCTCGACAAAGGCGCCGAAATCGACAATCTTCTGCACAGTGCCTTTGTAGATCTTGCCGATCTCCACCTCTGCCGTGATCTCATGCACCCGGTCATAGACCTGCTGGCCGACAATGCCGTCAGGGGCGAAAATCATGACCTTACCGGAATCTTCAACATCGATCTTCACGCCGTATTCCGCGGTAATGGCCTTAATCATCTTGCCCCCGGGGCCGATAAGATCCCGGATCTTGTCAGGGTTGATCTGCATGGAAAAAATCTTCGGCGCATGCTCAGGCAGTTCCTCACGGGGCTTCTGAATAGCCTCGGCCATCTTCCCCAGGATATGCAGGCGACCGGTTTTGGCCTGATCTAGGGCTTTGGTCATGATCTCCCTGGAGATACCTTCAATCTTGATATCCATCTGCAGGGCGGTGATACCGTCAGCCGTGCCGCACACCTTGAAATCCATATCGCCGAGATGATCTTCATCCCCTAAAATATCGGAGAGTACGGCAATGGTCTCGCCATCCTTGATCAGGCCCATGGCCACGCCGGAAACCGGCTTCTTGATGGGCACGCCTGCATCCATCAGGGACAGGCAGCCGCCGCACACCGTGGCCATGGAGGAGGAGCCATTGGACTCCATCACATCGGAGACAATGCGGATCGTATAGGGGAAGCTGCCCACATCCGGCAACACCGCCTGGATGGCCCGGGTGGCCAGGGCGCCATGTCCGATATCCCTTCTGCTGGGTCCGCGCATGAAGCGAACCTCGCCGACACAGAAAGGGGGAAAGTTGTAGTGGAGCATGAAGGGCAGATTTTCCATGCCCCCCAGGGTCTCCACCCGCTGTTCATCCTCACCGCTGCCCAGGGTGGTGGAAACAAGGGCCTGGGTTTCGCCGCGGGTAAACAGGGCGGAACCATGAGCCCGGGGCAGGATGGCAATTTCGCTGCTGATGGGCCGGATATCCGCAAAACCGCGGCCGTCAATCCGCTTGCCTTGCTTGACGATCATGTCGCGCATCATGACCTTTTGCAGGTCATGGAGAATTCCCTTGGCCGCCCGGTGTCCGGCAAAGTCCTCGTCCTTTTCCAGTTCGGCAAAAACTTCCTTCTCCAGTTCCTGATAGAGATCCCCCCGTTTTATTTTGTCGGCGGTGGTAATCACCTGCTGCATGCCGGCGGTGGCAATCGCGGCGACCCTCTGCTGCAGGGCCTCATCAAGTACCGGCACTGTCACTTTGATCTGCTCGCGGCCGACCTCCTGGCGCAGGGCCTCCTGAATGTCAAGCAGCGGCTGCAGGCCTTGATGACCGAAATAAATACCGGACAACACCTCTTCCTCGGAGAGGTTGTCGGCCCCGCCCTCGACCATGACCACCGCATTACGGCTGCCGGCCACGATCAGATCCATCCGGGACCTGGTCAGCTGTTCCTTGGAGGGATTGAGCACGTACTCCCCGTCGATATAGCCGACTCGCACCCCGGCAATCGGGCCGAGGAAGGGAATGTCGGAGACGGTCAAGGCGGCGGAGGCGCCTACCATGGCCATAATGTCAGGATCATTCTCCTTGTCGGCCGACAGCACCATGGCAATGATCTGCGTTTCATTGGTATAACCCGGGGCAAACAACGGCCGCAACGGGCGATCAATAAAGCGGCAGGTCAAGGTTTCCTTCTCCGTAGGACGGCCGATTTCCCGGCGGAAGTAACTGCCGGGGATTCTCCCCACCGCGTAAAAACGCTCCTGGTATTCCACGGTGAGCGGGAAGAAATCAATATCTGCCTTAGCCTCTTTTGCGGCAGTTGCCGTGACAAGAACAACGCTGTCCCCGTAGGCAACGACAACCGCGCCATTTGCCTGCTTGGCAATTTTTCCGGTTTCAATGGATAAGATGCGTCCGCCTATTTCAACTTCAACTTTTTTATACATGCTTTCACCTTTCGGATTACGAACTACGCCTGAACAATAAAGAGCAGGTTGAGCACCGGGAAGACAAGTTCAAAAGAGGATTTTCACCCTCAAGGGGTATCAATGCGAGACAGTGAAACTTGATCCGGGTGGCCTGTACGGCGCTTCATTACTCAGGCCTAATTCGTAACCCTGATTAAAATAATAAAAGTCCAGGATTCCTAGGAATCCTGGACCATTTACAATATCTCTCCCCTGCCGCATGGCGGATGATTAAGATATTGCTCCAAAAAATTACCATTACCACGGCTGACTCGACACTGAAAGGCGCAGAAAAGCATACACATTTCTCGCCCCATTTGCGGGGTCGATTTTTACCTGCTGCACCAAAGCCGTTGTAAAAAAAAACATGGCCAGAGAAATGCGCCCCAACGGCACTCTTTTCAGTACCCCCTTGAGGGGTATAAGGAGCCGTAACGAAATTGAAAAAAAGGCCATGTTATTGCGTAACGGCTCCTAAAGAGCTTACTTGCGGATGCCGAGTTCCTTGATGACCTGACGGTATCTATCCAGATTTTTCCCTTTCAGGTAGTTCAGCAACCTTCTTCTCTGACCGACAAGCTTCAGCAGGCCACGACGAGAATGATGGTCCTTCTTATGGGTTTGAAAATGCTCGGTCAGATAGGTAATCCGGGCGCTGAGCAGGGCGACCTGAACCTCAGGCGAGCCGGTATCATCTTTATGGGTTGCAAATTTCTCAATAATTTCTTGTTTCTGAACAGGTTCCAACGACACGATTATATCCTCCTACAAAATAATAGACATTCGTTACATTAAGGTATTACACGTTATTCAAACATCCTGCGAGCACACCATCAACAGGAAGCATAGATTCCAACAAAAGCGTAAAAACGGCCTGCCGATCCTGCATCAGGGCATCACCCGGCAAGGCGTCCATTACGTTAAAAACACCGCTGCGCAATCTTCGCAGCTCGACGAGATGCGCGCCGCAGCCCAGGGCGGTGCCGATATCTGCCCCCAGGGTACGGATATACGTCCCCTTGCCGCATACCACCCGGATACGCAACAGATCATGCTGCCAGTCAAGCACTTCAATCTCTCTGACAAAAACCTGCCTCGGTTCTTTTTCAACCTTTATGCCCTTCCGGGCATAATAATACAACGGTTTCCCCTGATGTTTCAAGGCGGAAAACTGTGGCGGTTGCTGAATCTGTTCGCCGGCAAAGGCCGACACACAGTCATCAATCCTGGTCTTGCTCAGACCGCTGAGGTCATGCTGCCCGATTACCGTCCCGGTCAGATCCTGACTGTCAGTCTCCACCCCGAGCTTCAAGGTGGCGGTGTACTCCTTTTCCCCATCCATGAGCTGAGGAATGATCCTGGTGGCCGGGCGGCCTGCACAGATGACAAGCAACCCGGAAGCAAAAGGATCAAGGGTACCGGAGTGACCCACTTTCTTTACCTGCAACGCCCGTCTGACCAGCTGGACCATTCTAAAAGAGGTAGGGCCAACAGGTTTATCAATCAGGAAAACTCCCGGGGGATCGGCTTGCATCTACTTCTGTGGCGTTGCGAGCAGGATATGCAATTCAGCCAGAAGCTCGTTCTGCACTCCGGCAAGGTCTTTATCGCGCAACTTAAAGCCGGCGGCATTGCGGTGCCCCCCACCGCCGAAAATCCTGGCCACCTCCGACACATCATACAGACCTTTGGAACGCAGGCTCACGCCGATATATTCTTTCGCCTCTTTAATAAAGGCGGCAACTTTTACCCTTTCAAGGGAGCGGGGGTAATTGATGAATAACTCCGTATCCGCGGCTGTCGTGCCGGTTTTTTCATACATTTCGCGGCTCACCGTGATAACAGCCAGCTGTTCATCCTCATAAAGAACCAAGGTAGCCAGCACTTCCTGGAGAAGCTGTAAACGGTTACGGGTAAAGTTATCAAAAATCTTTCCGGATATCTCGGCCGGTTTCACACCCTTTGCGATCAATTCTCCGGCAATGCGCAGGGTATCGGCGGTTGTTGACGCATACTTGAAGGAGCCGGTATCGGAGACAATGGCGGAATAAAGACAATAGGCGGTGTCATAATCGATGTTGGCGCCCATGGCCTGGGCCAAGTCATACACCATCTCGCCTGTTGATGATTTGCCGGGGTCAACCCAGCGGATATCCCCGAAATTCTTATGTCCCGTATGATGATCAATCACCACAAAGGGATGGATATTGAGCAGATAATCCTTCACCTTGCCCAGCCGCATGTCATCGCCGCAATCCAAGGCCACGCCGCAGTCAAATTGATCCAGTTCGGGCAGGCCGATGTTCAGCCTGCCGGAGCCGGGCAGGAACTCCAGTATGTAATGCGCCGGTTCCTCGCTGTAGAGATACACGCCCTTGCCCATGGACCGCAAAATATTCCCCAAGGCCAGCTGAGCCCCCAAGGCGTCGGCGTCCGGGAAAACATGCGTGGCGATGAGAACGTTGCCGGCCTTACGGAGAACAGGAATGATTTCAGACAGAGCCTGGTTCATTTTCGCTGGCTATCTCCTGAAAGATCTTTTGCATCTTTTCATCATACTCTATTGATGGGTCAGAAAAAAACACTAATTCCGGCGCATAACGCATACGCAGCTCCTTGGCCAAATGGCTGCGCATGAAACCTTTTGCCCGCTGCAAACCCGAACTCACCTTGCCTTCCATTTCCGGAGCACAGGCATAATAGATCTTGGCGCGGCTCAAATCATCGCTCATCTCCACATGCACAATAGTAACCTGCTGCAGTGCCGGATCTTTCACCTTGAAGAGGAGCAGGGTGGCCAGCTCATTTCTGATCGCATCCGCCACCCGCACCGGCCGCCTCTTGGGCGTTGCAGCCAGCCCGTCAGGCAATTTGAAGCGAGATCTCTCCTTAGCAGCGACCATTGGGTTCCCTTACAGAGGAAGCTTTACAGCTCCGCCTCTGTCTTCTCCATGATAAAGCCCTCAAGCTGGTCACCCACCTTGATGTCATTATAGTTTTCGATACCCAAACCGCATTCATAACCTGACTGCACTTCTTTTGCATCATCTTTGAAGCGTTTGAGGGATGAAATCCTGCCGGTAAAGACCACCACCCCATCCCGCAGCAGGCGCACATGGGCATTGCGCTCAATCCTGCCATCCGTCACGTAGCAGCCGGCAATTGTCCCTATCTTGGGAACATGGAATGTTTCCCGAACTTCAGCCTTGCCAATGACCTTTTCCTCAAAGGTCGGTTCGAGCAGACCGACCATCGCCTTGCGGATATCATCCAGGGCATGATAAATAACATCATAGAACCGCAGATCAACATTTTCAGACTTGGCCAGATCCGCCACCTTGCCGCTCGGCCGGACATTGAAGCCGATGATCAGGGCATCTGAAGCAGCCGCCAGCAGAACGTCCGATTCGATGATTGTTCCGGTGCCGGAATGCAGAATCTTCACCTTGATCGCATCCGTGCTCAGCTCCTTTATAGCCTTGCCAAAGGCCTCCAGGGTGCCCTGCACATCAGCGCGCAGCACTACCCGCAGCTCTTTTACTTCACCTTCCTGCAGCTTCTCAAAGAGATTTTCCAGAGAAATCTTCGTGCTGCTGGCGAGTTCCGACTCACGGCTTTTCAGCTGCCTGTCGCTGCTGACGCTTCTTGCCATTTTCTCATCCGGCACAACCACAAATTCGTCACCGGCCTTGGGCACACCGCTCAAACCCTGTATTTCAACCGGCATAGACGGACCGGCCTCATCAATCTTGCGCCCTTTGTCATCCGTCAGCGAACGTACCTTGCCGTGATAAATTCCGGCGACAAAATGGTCTCCGACCCGCAATGTCCCATGCTGGATCAGCACCGTGGCCACAGGCCCACGACCTTTGTGCAGCTGGGCCTCAATAACCCAGCCCTTGGCCCGCCGCTTCGGATCAGCCTTCAGCTCCAGAATCTCGGTCTGCAGGATGATGTTTTCAACCAGTTCATCAATACCGATCCCCTGTTTGGCCGATGTTTCACAATAGATTGTCTCCCCGCCCCACTCTTCCGGCACCAGATTCAGTTCAGCCAGCTCGCGCTTCACCCTGGCCGGGTCGGCATTAGGTTTATCTATCTTGTTGACGGCGACCAGAATCGGCACACCCGCTGCCTTGGCATGGTTGATTGCCTCCTTGGTCTGATCCATGACACCGTCATCTGCGGCAACCACCAGCACAACCACATCGGTGACCTGGGCGCCGCGGGAACGCATTTCGGTAAATGCCGCATGGCCCGGCGTATCAAGAAAGACCAAGTCTCCCTTCAGGGAACGAACATAATGGGCACCAATATGCTGGGTGATGCCGCCCGCCTCACCGGCGGCAACATCGGTATTGCGGATGGCATCAAGAATGGAGGTCTTTCCGTGATCAACATGTCCCATAACCGTGACAACAGGAGGCCGGGGCATCTCCGTGCCGCCGCTTTCAGACTCCTCAAGGTTGATGATGGACTGCTCTTCTGTCATGCCCTGCTCCACCTCAAACCCGAAATCGCTGGCAACCAGCATTGCCGTATCCACATCAAGGGACTGATTGACCGTAGCCATGATCCCGAGGCTGATAAGTTTTGCAATAATCTCATTGGCCTTAACCCCCATTCTGTGGGCAAGGTCGCCGACCGAAATAGTCTCCAGCACCTTGATGCGCTTCTTGATGGCTTTTGTTTCGCTGACAAGCAGCTCGGCGTCATCGCGTTTCTTCTTCTTGTAGCCGCCGCCCCTGTGCCCGCGCATAACGCGCACTCCGGAGGCGATACGGGCCCCAAGCTGACCGATTTCTTCCACATCCACGTCAACGCCGTCTTTGCGTTTAACGCCTTTCTTGAAACGGGCAAGACCCGGTTCCGTGCTGAACTTCACAAAACGTTTGGCCTTCTTCGCTTTGCCTTTGCCTTTGCCGAGATCTTCTTCAGTTGTTTCCACAGTTTCAATTTCCGGACGCGCCACAACCTTTGGTTTTTTTGGTTTTTCAATCTTTTTGGCGCGAAGTTTGGTTTCTTCAACAGGAAGAGGAAGTTCCGTACGCCCGATGATCTTGGCCAAACCTTTTTTGCGTTTCGGCAGTGGCGTGATTTCTTCTTTTTTCAGTTCCGGCTCTCCCTGAGCAATCTGGTCAGGCGATTTTGCTATCTCAGCCTCTTCCGGCCTGGGCTCCAAGGATTCATCCGCCGTGGCGCTTTCCTTTTCCTGAGCTGCAGGTGCACCAGCGGATTCGGGTACAGCAACTTCTTCCCTTAGCGGCATTGCCGCTTGCTTACCCGGGATCTGCTCAACAGCAACGGCGCCAGGCTCAGCTTCGAGCGGTGGCTCAGGCTCTTTTCCTTCCTTTACCTCAGCCCCAGCAGTCGCCTCGGCCGCTTCTTTTCCCGCAAGGGAGGCCGTAGCCTCTTCCGGAATTGCCTTTTCACCGATCAACGGAGCAGCCACTTGCTCGGGAGGCTCAATCGACTGCTGTTTGATTGCAACTTCCGGCTCAAACGCTGTTTCCTGAGCCAAGCCTTCTGACGCTTCCTTTTCAGGAATTTCTTCCGCTAGGTCCGGGACTGCCTGGGACCGCCTGCGAATAATCGTTGTCCGGCCTTTGCTCTCAATTCTTTTTTCTTGTACCTCGACCTTTTTAAAACCAAGCCTGGTGCGGATTTCCTCAGCCATATCATCTTCAAGAGTGGAGTTATAGGCTCGAACATTGTAGCCTAATTCAATGAGTTGCGCGGTCAAAGTCTTGCTTTCAACCCCTGCTTCTTTCGCCAACTCGTATACCCGGATTTTTCCCATTATATGCTCCTGAAACTTCCCTTCTGCTCTATTTTCCAGCTAAACTTTTCATAAAGTTGTTCATCAAGGACGTTTTATCTTCTTGGCGCAGCAGGCACTCACAGTGCAGGGCTCTGGCCAGTTTTCTTTCTTTTTTCAAAAGATTGCGCAGACATGTTTCCTGCCTGCAGCAGTATGCTCCCCGCCCTGCAATCCTGAATTTGTTATCAACAGCTATTTGCCCATCACATACAGCAAATCGTACGAAACAATGCTTATCAGCTTTTCTGCCGCACCCGACACACGTCCTGATTGGAACTCTTTTTTCTTTCTGCAGACTCACCGGTTACAGTTTATCGCCCATCACTGAGTCAAAGGACCCCTCAGATTCTGTTTCCCGAGGTTCCTCGGCACTTAGAAATTTGCCGGCCTCTTCCTTGAGAATCTGCACTGCCTCTTCACCAAGACCAGACAATTCGATCAAGTCAGCAACCTCAGCATTTACCAGTTCCTGAGCCGAGGTTATGCCGCCATCATAAAGGGATTCCACCATTTTTTCATTCATGCCGCGAATACGCATCATGGACTGAAAACCCGCCTCCGTCATCTTGGCATATTTCTGCTCGCTCTTCACATCGATTCGCCAGCCGAGCAATTGGGAGGCCAGCCGGACATTCTGACCCTGTCTGCCGATGGCAAGGGAGAGCTGATCATCGGGCACGACAACCAGCAAGGTCTTTTTGTCCTCGTCCACCACCACCATGGAAACCTGGGCCGGTGCCAAGGCATTTGAGACATACTTGGCGGGATCAGGGCTCCAGGGCACGATATCTATCTTTTCGCCCTGCAGTTCCTGCACCACATTCTGCACCCTGGACCCCTTCATGCCCACACAGGCTCCCACCGGATCAACATCAGGCTCTGCCGAGGCAACGGCTATTTTTGCCCGGGATCCCGGTTCACGGCAGGCGTTGATAATCTTGACAATGCCTTCGGCGATTTCCGGCACTTCCATCTCAAAGAGTTTTACCAGAAATTCATTGCAGGTGCGGCTTAATATCAATTGATGGTCCCGGACATCCTGACGAACCTCCATAAGATAGGCGCGGATGCGATCCCCCTGCCGATAGGAACGCCTGGGCATCTGTTCTTTCTTGGGCAGCAATGCATCGGTTCTGCCCAGGTTAATGATCATGTTGCCGCGTTCGAAGCGCTGCACAATACCATTAACAATGTCACCCTTGCGCTCACGGTACATATCAAAAATAACATCCCGCTCAGCATCCTTCATTTTCTGGATGATTACCTGTTTGGCGGATTGGGCGGCGATACGACCGAGATCAGAAACATTTTCCATCTTGGAGCCCAGCTCGTCGCCCAGTTCCACCTCCGGATCAAGCCGCATGGCCTCAAGGATTGACACCTCGGTCTGCTCATCCTCGACCCGCTCAACAACCTTGCGGAACTGGAAAAGTTCAACCTCACCGAATTCTTCATTAAATTTGACTTCTATCTCCCGCCGCAACCCATATCTTTTTTTAGCGGCAGAAAGTACAGCCTCTTCCAGCGCCTCAATGAGAAGCTGCCTGTCAATACCCTTGTCACGGCTGATCTGGTCAATAATTCTTTTTAAATCTGATAACATCATCATTCTCCACGATTTCAGCCCATAGAGGCTTTTACAACGGGTGAAACCGGCAAAAATATATTAAAAACTGCACAGGCTTGTTTAAAATTCAATTTCGAGCCTTGCTTTACTTATCCCGCTCAAAGGATACGACATGATACCGGCATCGCTCTGCAATAAGAGTATGCCGTTCTGCACATCCTGAATAATTCCTATTTGGGTAAGCTGTGTGCCATCAGTTTCAACGGTAAGCTTCACCTTTTCTCCCTTGTTTCGCCGAAAATCATTTTCTGTCTTCAAGGGACGATCAAGGCCTGGTGAAGAGACCTCCAGAAAGTACTTTTGCGGGATCAAATCCTCCACATCCAGGATATGGCTCAATTCCCGGCTTACCTTCGCACAATCATCCACCGACGTCCCGCCCTGTTTATAAATAATAAGCCTGAGCACCCAACCGATGGGCTCCTGACGAAATTGCACCTCAACCAGTTCCAGAAAATTTTCTGCTAGAACAGGCCCTATCAACCGTTGAACTTCTTCAACTATATGATCTTTCAGTGGAGGCATACCAAACCGCGCCAATCTGCCTATATCAAAAATAAAAAAAGCGGGCAGAGCCCACTTTATCTTCAGATGGCTGCAGGAATGGCCATCCAGTCTCAAGGTTTCGACACCCGGTCATCAATTGGCAGCAAAGAAACAGAAATAAAACCCTGCATTCTCGGTGCTCGGACCACGGGGGTGCACTGTTATGGAAGAACCATCCAGTAACCGTGCACAAGAATTGTTCCGGCGGCAACCCGCGGGAATCACAATACATTATTGGAGCGGACAACGGGATTCGAACCCGCGACACCAAGCTTGGGAAGCTTGTACTCTACCAACTGAGCTATGTCCGCTCATAGGTTAATTTGATACTATACTCAATTTTTTCAACTTGTCAAGCAGACTGTCGGGTGGGGTAAGCTGTCGAACGCTTTTGCGGCCAACAGGATCATGGAAAAGAATTAATGGTAAAGATAAATGGGGAAAAACCTGCGGATCTTCAAGGAAAAATAAAAAAAAGGCAGAGCAAATCAATCTAGCTGATTTGCTCTGCCGGCAAGATATGAGATTAGAAAATGTTGCGGACCGCAGTCTCGGCAACAGCAAGCAGCTGCTTGGGAGCCACACCCATAAAGATGATGACGGCAATTAAGGCAATACTGACACATCGTGTCGCCAGATCCACCGGCACATCCGGTCTTTCTTCAGGTGGGCTGCAGAATGCAACGCGAACCACGGACAAATAGTAATAAATAGCAATGGCGGTATTCAGGGCCGCAAGAATAACCAGGGCAAGATGTCCGTCCCGGAGAGCGCCGGTAAGCAGCATGAATTTACCCATGAATCCGACAAAAGGCGGGATTCCGGCCAGGGCCATCATACCGACCAGCAGGGTCAAGGCAAGGAGCGGAGCCCGTTTATACAGACCGCTCATATCATCGATACTCACGTTTTCGCCATTCTTGGAAACCTTGCAGATAACCAGAAAGCAGGCCAGATTCATGAAAACATAACCGGCTATATAGTACATGGAGGTGGCGTAACCGGTATCTTTCAAGGTAAGCAGGCCTAGCAGGACAAAACCAGCATGGGAAATACCGGAAAAACCGAGCATACGCTTGATATCTTTTTGCACCAGAGCGGACAGGTTGCCATAAAACATGGAACAGACGGCCAGAATCATGAGCATATTGACTACCGCCTCGCCGCCGGTGGGGGCAACCAGTGTGGTGACGCGGATAAGAATAGCCACTGCGCCGAGTTTTGGCACGGAGGCAATGAAGGCTGTTGTGGCATTGGAAGCGCCCTGGTAGACGTCTGGTACCCAGAAGTGAAAAGGGAAAACTGCCAGCTTATAGAAGAAACCCGACATGAACAGGGCAATAGCCAGCATGGCAGTTGGTGTGGTAGCCAGCTCATGCATCCTGGGAACCAGTTCACTGAAGTAGGTAGTGCCGGTCATGCCGAAAATAAAGCTCATGCCGTAAAGCATGGTGCCGGTGGCAACAACACCGAAAAGGATGTATTTGATCGCCGCTTCCATCTGCATCTTTATGCCGCCATGATCATCACGCATCGGCACCATAAGGTAAAGCGAATAGGATGAAAGCTCCAGGGCAATAAAGAGCGAGAGCAGCTCTACACTGCTGACCAGCATCATGAGTCCCAGGGTGCTGAGAATCATAAAGAGAAAATATTCGGGCCGCAAATTATCATCCACACCTTTCAAATCACCGCTGAAAAGCAGGACAATGACCAGACCGATGGAGATGGCCAGCTTAAAGAGTTGCGAAAACATATCAACATGATAGGCATCGTAAAACAGATTGCCGCTCATCTGCAGGGTGGCAAGGCTCAAAATACATGAAGCAATGCCCAGCACCAGCGACGCATATTTCGCAAGATTTCCTTTCCTCTGCCCGAGACTGAGACAGAAGAGAACCAGACTTCCAATCAGCATTAATAACTCTGGTGCGAACAACATGTGTAATCCTTATACTGTAAAATCGCTTGCCTTAATAATTTACTACGCGGTCAAATCACCAACGTCGCCTCAACAGTTACTACGGCACAATATTCAGAGCAATCTGTGCCGTTTTGGCTATATCAACCTGCTGTATCAAATATTCAACACTTGTATGCATGACACTTAAAAATGGCTCCGGAGCCAGACCGATCCAGAATACAAAGCACAGCAGTGGAGCAAGAGTAACAATCTCCCGAACATTCAGATCAGCCAGATCCGGCCTGCCGGGGCCTCTGAACAGGACATGCTGGAGCAGACGCATCATGTAAGCTGCCGCCAGGATGGCGCCAGGAATGGCGGCACCGGCAACAATCTTATTGCCACTGAACGCCCCGGCCAGCACGAGAAATTCGCCGACAAAACTGTTGGTCGCCGGAAAGGCCAGGGATGACAGCGAAAAAATTGTCAGAAACGATACAAAAATCGGCAGATTCTGGGCTATACCCGAATGGTCGGCTATCTCCCTGCTGTGGGTCCTTTCATACATCATACCAACACAGAGGAAGAGTGCTCCGGTGGTGACCCCATGATTAATCATCTGCAGTATCGCCCCTTCCAACCCCTGTTTATTGAGGAAAAAAATACCCAAGGTGACGAAACCCATATGTCCCACACTGGAGTAAGCGATCAGCTTCTTCATGTCTGACTGCGCCAGGGCGGTAAAACCGCCATAGAGAATGGCAACCACCGACATCCAAAGAACATAGGGTCCAAGCGTCAGGGTTGCCAAAGGGGTAATGGGCAGACAGAAACGCAGAAAACCATAGGTACCCATCTTCAGCAGGATACTGGCCAGGATCACACTGCCTGCGGTAGGCGCCTCAACATGGGCGGCGGGCAACCAGGTATGGAAGGGAAACATGGGCACCTTGATGGCAAAGGCCAGGAAGAATGCCAAAAATACCCAGATCTGAAAGGTGCTGCTGTAATCCTGACCCATCATCATGGGAATACTGAAGGAACCGTTCTTGAGGTAGAGGGCGATAATGGCGACAAGAAGCATGACCGAACCTGCCAGGGTATAGAGAAAGAACTTGATGGATGCATAGATCTTTCGCGGTCCGCCCCAGACGCCGATGAGCAGATACATCGGGATCAGCATGGCTTCCCAGAGAATATAGAAAAGCACGAAGTCAAGGGCCATGAACACACCGAGCATGGCCGTTTCCATGATCAGCAGACAGATCATGAACTCCTTGATTCTCGTCTTAATATATGTCCAGGAGCCGAGAACGCATAAGGGCATAATCAGGGTCGTCAGTAATACCAGCAGCAGGCTGATGCCGTCAATACCAAGGGTATAATTGATATTTAACGATGGTATCCAGCTTACATGCTCCCCGAACTGATACTTGGCTGTGGTTGCATCAAACCGGGAATAGAGCGGGAGGGAAATTACAGCATTAACCGAGGTGACGGCCATTGCCCATATTCGTTGCACATTTTCACCCGGCAGTAAAAGCAGCACAAGCGCGCCTGCCAACGGGAGAAATACGATGGTGCTCAAAAGGGGAAACCCTTCATTCATTATTAGAAAATCCATTCCCACTATCCTCTATTCAATATATTACAGAGAGAGTTTACCGTTCGATCCCTCAAACAAAGACGAAGACCAGCACTGCCGCTGCAGCAACCGAGGCAGCAAAGAAGATATTGTATTGCATATTACCTGCCTGAACCTTTCGCACCGCACCTCCAAGGGAGCGGACAGTTCTGGCTGTACCGTCCACCACACCATCGATGGCATTCCAGTCAAACCAGGACCAGAAACGGGCAATGGTCATCAAGGGGAACAGACCGATATAGCGATAAATTTCGCCGATGCTGGTGTCAATGAACTGGAAAATCCGGGTGTCAACCCAGAAAAAGCCTCGCCCGGCCATCCTGTAGAACCAGTCGAGATCCAGGCTGATGGTGGCAGTGGGCTCCATGAACCTTTTCAGGACAAAGAACATAATTCCCGTACCACCGATAATCTGAAAGGTTTCTGACAGATGGTAAGCGGTATAGGGATTGTATTCCACGGGAAACGGCAGCATATGGTACAGATAAGGGGTATAGCAGCCGATGAAGGCACACATGACAGCAGCAATTGCCATGGCTGCCTGCATGTTCCAGGGCGGATCTGCGGCTTTTTCCCATACTTCAGTGGAACAGTTGTTTTTACCGAACCAGATATAGTAGGGCACCTTGAGGCCGGCCAGCAGAAAGGTCCCGCCAGCTGCGAGCAGCAGCGAAAAGCCGGCCCAGTAATGATGATGCTCCAAGCCAGCAGCGATGATCATCGACTTGCTGACAAAACCGCTGAACAGCGGAAAGCCGGCAATGGACAATCCGCCGATAAGCGTAAAGAAGAAGGTGCGCGGCATTTTCTTATAGAGCCCGCCCAGTTCCGTCAGCTTACAGGTACCGGTCATGTAAAGCACCGAGCCGGTACCCATGAACAACAGGCCATTGTAAAGGATATGGGCAAAGGCATGGGCGCAGGCGCCGTTGATAGCCAGTTCGGAGCCGATTCCTACGCCGCACACCATATAGCCGACCTGACTTATCGTATCCCAGGCGAAAATGCGCCTGCCGTCGTTTTCAATGACACCATAGACAACACCATACAGGGCCATGACAGCCCCCAGGACGATAAGAATCTCCATACCGGCAAAACCGCGGGCCAGAACGTAAATGGCGGTTTTGGTGGTAAAGGCGCACATGAACACGGCGCCAGCGACACTTGCCTCGGCATAGGCATCCTGCAGCCAGGAATGAAAAGGCGGAACAGCTGCATTAACAATAAAACCAAGCAAGATCAAATAGGTGGAAAGATTAGGGGTATCTACGCCCAGCGGCCCAAAGGAAAGATCCCCGCCGGTGTTGTAATAACGAAGCACAAAACCGGCCAGCAGAAAGAGGCCGCCCAGAGTATGAATTAATAAATAACGGTAACCGGTGGCAAGAGACTGGGGTCCGCGCCGGAACCAGACAAGAAAAACAGAGGCAAAGGCCATGAGTTCCCAGAAGAGGAAAAGAACAACATAGTCACCGCAGAATATAACCCCAAGGGACCCGGCCACATAAAACCAGGCGGCAATATGCTGCGTGTCCTCTTCAACATTCAAGGCAAACAAGGTCCCGATAATACACATGAGCGACATGATATAGCCAAAAATCTGGCTCAAACTGTCAACCCGACCAAAAATCAACTGCCAGTCAATGAATTGAACCACGCCATGGACACCCTTATTCATTGCCAGTACATTCAAAAAAGTCAGTACCGGCACAAGGAGAAGGTAGGGTTTCCTGATTGGCCCTTTAATAAACGGCAGAACGAGTCCGCCGATGATAAGGATAAGTGCAGGATGCAACCAGAAATTATTCATCGTAATAATCCTCACGGGTCATGATTCCCAGACGTCCAAAAAACCTGGACACGAGAATGAGCAATGCGCCACCGATCAGTCCAAAGAAACTCCAGAAAAAAGGAATTTTTTCCATTTTCGTATGAGCATGGCTCAAATCGATCATAAATGATCCCCAAAGAGCTATCACGCCTATCAATACCAGACAGGCAACAATAACGATCTTCAGGCGTTCGCGGAAGAATTCAATCAAGCTAATCATCCTATCACCGCCTTAACAAGATTCATGAAAAAATTCGGATAGATACCAATAATGACTGAAATAAGAGACGCCGTACAGAGCGGGATGACCATACTCAGGGGCGCCTCTTTGATCCCCTCATATACCTCTCCTGCCGGTCGTTTACCGAAAAAGGCCTTATAGGTAACCGGGGCAAAATAACCGACGTTGAGCAGCGTACTGGCAAGCAGTATAAGAATAATCCCGAATGATCCTGACTCGATGGTGCCGATCAGCAGCTCCCATTTGGTAACAAAGCCTGCAACCGGCGGGGCACCGATCATACTGAGAGTTGCCACGGCAAAGGCGCCGAAGGTAAAGGGCATGGTCCTGGCCAGCCCGCCCATTTCGGAAATATTCTTTTTATGGGTGGCGACATAGATGGCACCGGCACAGAAGAAGAGGGTGATCTTGGAAAAGGCGTGGTTGGCAATATGAATAAGTCCGCCGGTAATGCCATGAGGAGTGAGCAGACACACCCCAAGAATGATATAAGAAAGCTGGCTGACGGTGGAATAGGCCAGCCGGGCTTTCAGATTGTCTTTGGTCAATGCGAGGACGGATGCCATGACGATGGTGAAACCGACAAAATAGGCAGTGGGTATTCCCAGGTTCAGCAGACTCATCAGATCCACCCCAAAACCATACAGCATCATCCGGGTGGTGCAGAAGACACCAACCTTGACAACGGCCACGGCATGGAGGAGGGCACTGACCGGGGTAGGCGCAACCATTGCGCCCGGCAGCCAGTGATGGAACGGCATCACGCCGTTCTTGGCAAAACCGAAGAGGCAGAAAATAAACAGCATGGTCACCAAGGCTGAGTTGGCATCAGCCGGAAACATGCCGGTATGAATGTTATAGGGGAAATCAAGCGAGCCGGTCATTACATAGATCAGCGCCAGGGAGGGCAGCAGAAAGGCTTTAGCCGTCGTGGTCAGATAAACGATATATTTCTTGGCACCCTCATAGCCCTCTTCATCCTGATGATGGGCAACCAGCGGGTAGGTGCAGACACTGACGATCTCATAGAAGAGATACATGGTGAAGAGATTGTCAGAAAAGGCAACGCCTATGGCACCGAATATCGCTATGGCAAAACAGGTGTTGAAGCGGGTTTGTGCATGTTCATGCAGTCCCCGCATATAGCCCATGGAATAGAACGCGGCAGCAACCCACAGTGAAGAGGCGACCAGCGCGAAAATCATGGAAAAGGCGTCAGCCCGCAGGGTGACCGTGACCCCAGGCAGTATTTTAAAAAGCTGATAATAAAAGGTTTTCCCGGCAAGAACCGGGGACACCATTGATAAGACCATTGAAAAAAGTATAACGGCAGATACGATAGAGAAGCTCTCCCTCACATTCGGCTTTTTCCCTGACAATGATACAAGGAAAGAGCCAAACAATGGGACAAGCAAAGCCCATACTAATCTACTTGTGGTTACGATATCGCCGGTGGCGGCGCTGACGGTTTCCATGATAATCCTCAATGCTATCCTTTAAGTTCTACCAGGTCTTCAACTTCAATGGACTTGTAATTCCGATAAACAGCGATAACTATGCTCAACGATATGGCTGCCTCGGCAGCGGCTATGGCCATGATAAACAAGGTTATGATTTGCCCCACCGTGGGATCAGGAGCAAGAAAACGGTTAAAGGCCATAAAGTTGATGGAGGCGCCGCTTAAAACGAGCTCCACGGCTATCAACATTCCGATGAGACTTGGCCTACGTACCAGACCGAAAATGCCGAAGCCAAAAAGTACTGCGCCGATGACAAGATACGTATTGAGTTGTGTGCTGAGAGTTAACATCCTTAATTACCCCTCCTTCCGGCACGGGCAAGAGCCACGGAGCCAATGATGGCAACCAGAAGTACAATGGAGATGAGTTCAAAAACCATGCTGTACTTGGTCAGCAGGGATTGGCCTATCATCTTTAAAGAGCCGTCATTGGCTTGGACTGCAGGGGCCATCCAGTGGCCGTTGACAGCTGCATAACCAAGGGCAAATGAAACGGCACCGCCACAAACCGCGGCAAGCCCGCCGCTTAATCCGCTCAACTTTCTGGCCATTTTGGCCTCATCCGGCTCGGCAAGCATGATGGCAAAGGCAATGGTGACACAAACCGCGCCTACATAAATGAGGAGCTCCATCATGGCGACAAAAGGACTGCTCAGGAAATAATAAAGCCCGGCAACTCCCACGAAGCACACTGCAAGTCCGCTGACGCTTCTGATCAATCTTTTTGTACACGTTGCAATTATCGCCCCGATCATTGTGACGCAAATTAGGATCAGGAAAATAACTCCGGCTAAACCTTCGGGTGAAAAGAGTGAAGGATTCATCAGCTTTTTTCCTCTGCTTTTGATTCCCCGCCTTCCTTAGCAGGTGCTTTCGGGGCGGCTTCTTTCTTTGCCGCAGCAGCTTTCTTTTCTGCAGCAGCTTTCTTTGCAGCTTCTTCTTTTTCTTGTTCTTTCTTCAATAATTCAGGATCAACCTCGGGTTCCGGCACACCTTCCGGATGAAGCTTTTGCAGCAGATCAAAAATGTAATCCTCCCGCCTGGTGCTGGCCAAGTTGTATTCATTGGAAAACTTGATGGCCTCTGGCTTACAGTTCTCAACACACTGCCCGCACAGGCTGCAGGTCGTAAAATTAAGGATATAGGCAGTCAAGACCTTGCCCTTTACCCCCGGCCGTTTTTCGGATTTCACGGTAATACAGCCGGAAGGGCAGCCCTTCTCACACATACCGCAGCAAATGCAGCGATTCCTGCCGGTCTCGGGATCCTTGACCAGTTCGATGTGGCCCCGATAACGGGGGTACATTTTTACCGACTCATGGGGATACAGGAGAGTGATGGGTTTCGTCAGAAACTCTTTATTGGTAATCTGCAGCCCGACGGCGAGACTCTTCAATCCTGTGATGATATCTTTAAAGTATCCGGACATAATCAAAATACCTTTATAAATAAGGCTGTTAGCAACAAGTTAACCAATGAAAACGGTATGAGATATTTCCAGGAAAGATTGAGCAATCCCCAGAATGTCGTACGAGGATAGGTCCAGCGAATCCAGACAAAACACCAGATGAGAAAATACATCTTGAGCAGAAACCAGTGCGGTCCGGGGAATATTCCTATGGGCGACTGCCACCCCCCGAGAAAGAGGATGGTGGTGAGACTGCAGCCGATAACAAGGTTGGCATACTCAGCCATCATGAAAAGACCGAAACCCATGCCGCCGTATTCAGTATGATAACCGGCAACCAGCTCGCCTTCGCACTCTCCCATATCAAAGGGGGTACGATTGGTTTCCGCCAGGGAACAGATAAAGAAAACCAGGAAGGAAATGGGCATCAGCAAGGATTTATCCAGCCGGAATATATTCCAGTTCCAGATATAGGCACCCTGCTGGCGGACAATTTCGTTCAGATCCATGGATCCGGTGATCATCACGATATTGATGGCCGTGATCAGCATGGGTATTTCGTAAGCAACATTCTGGGAAACCGCCCTGGCGCCGGCGATGAGTGAATATTTGTTTCCGGAACCCCAGCCGCCGATCAGGATAGACAACCCACCCACCGAGGCAAAGGCGAACATCATGAGCAAGCCGAAATTAAATTCACGGGGCACCAGATGCTCACCGAAGGGGATCGCCACAAACAGCAGGACGGCGGGAACCATGATGAGAATCGGGGCACACATATAGAGTGCTCGGTCCGCATTGGCCGGAACCACCAGCTGCTTGGACATCAGCTTGAGACCGTCGGCAAGGGGCTGCAGCAGACCATAGGGGCCAACATCCTTGGGCCCGGTCCGCCGCTGAAAATGACCGGCACCCTTCCTTTCAACCCAGCCAAGATAGGCAAGATTCAGACCAAGAAAGGCAGCCAGGCCCAGCATGTAAGCGAGTAATCTTATTAGTTCATTCATCGTGCTTGCTCCTTACCGGTCCATCTCGGGTATAACGGGATCAAGGCTTCCCAAAAACGCCAGGGCGTCGGACAGCAGCATACCGCGGCTTGCCTCCTCGAACAGACTGACATTGGAATAGGTCGGTGACCGCAACCGCATGCGGTAAGCGGTATTGGTGCCATCACTGACTGCCCTCATGGAAAATGTGCCGCGGGCAGCTTCTACCGCATAATGGAAATCGCCTTTGGGCGGTTTCAGGGCCTTGGGAACCTTCTCGGCCATCACCGGTCCTTCCGGCAGTTTATTCAAGGCTTGTTCGATGATCCGGCAGGACTGCACCATCTCATCCATTCTCACCATGTAGCGGGCCATGGAATCGCATTCTTTATACACCGGGATATCAAAATCCAATTCTGGGTAGACGCTGTAAGGTTCATTTCTGCGAATATCATAATTTACGCCTGAGCCCCGCAGAACCGGTCCGGTTGCCCCGTATTTCCGGCACATGTCAGCGGAAACAGGGCCGACACCAATAAGTCGGTCCATCAGGATGGCGTTGCCGGTAACCAGTTTATGATACATGGGTATCTGCGGACGAAACCGCTTGATGAAGGCCCGTGTTCCGGTGATGAAGTCGTCATCGATATCGTTATAAACACCACCAAAGCGGAAATAACAGTAGGTGAGGCGGGAGCCGGTGACCGACTCCAGCAGGTCAAGGATCTGCTCGCGCTCATCCATGGCGTACATCAGCGGGGTAAATCCGCCGAGATCCATGATATAGGCCCCGAAGCCCAGAAGATGGCTTTGGATTCGGTTCAATTCCGCGGTAATGACGCGAATGTACTCGGCCCGCTCTGGCACCACAATCTCCATGGCCCGCTCGACAAGACCGGCATAGCAATGGTTGTAGGCCATGGCGGACAGATAATCGAGACGGCCCATATTGGGCCAGAATTGGTTCCAGGTTCTATTTTCACCCATCTTCTCATGCATGCGGTGAATATAGCCAAGGATTGGCTCGGCCCGATCGATATATTCACCATCCATGACGACCTTGATGCGCAGTACGCCGTGGGTGGCAGGATGCTGTGGACCTATATTCAGCTCAAAGGTCTCACGCAACTGGCTTTGGGCTAATGAACTCATGGCTTGAAATCCTTACGTAATGGATAGAAATCAGCATCTTCCGGCAGCAGGAAGTGTTCAAGCTGCGGATGGCCGACAAAATTGATGCCCAGCATTTCCCAGGTTTCCCGCTCATGCCAGTTCGCGCCGCCGTACACACGGCAAACAGTGGGAATGTCCGGATGGTCCCGGTCAACCCTGGCTCGCACCACCACTCGGAACAACTGACCGCCGGAATAGGAATAATCATAGATGACCTCGAACTGCTTTTCCTTGAGCCAGTCAACGCCGGTCACCATCTCCAGGGTCATTCCTTCGCCATCAAGAATTTCTGCCGCTTTGACCACCTGATCCGGGTTGATCTGGACATCAAGATGAGTGCCACGTTTAGCATATTCCGTTTCGATCAGGCCGTTTTTGCGCGGGACATCCTCTTCTTTCTTGGCCTTGGCCTTTGCCTTGTCCTCACCCGCTCCTTCAGCTTGGACTTCCACCGGCGCCTTTTCCTGCGGTGGCTCAGCAGGAAGACCTGCAGCAGCCAAATTTTCCAGTTCTCTTTTTATTTTAGCTCGATCCATAACGTTACCATGAAGGTGGACTCACAAAATCGGCTGTAACAATAAAAAAACAGACTTGTGAGTGGTAAATGCCGGTCTGGCTTAACCCTTGACCATTGTTTCCGGTTTAACCCGCGGCCAGCGCCGATTACCGGTAATCTTTTCCTCAAGTTCCAGCAATCCCTCAATGAGGGCCTCGGGACGCGGGGGACAGCCGGGAATATAGACATCAACCGGCAGAAAGGTATCCGCCCCTTCAACTACATTATATTGGCCCGGATAGGCAAAAGGACCACCGGAAATTGCACAGTTTCCCATGGCAATAACCCATTTGGGTTCCGGCATCTGGTCATAGAGAATTTTAACGGCGGGCAACATCTTTTTATTGATTGTCCCGGCAACGATCATCACATCACTTTGGCGTGGTGACGGCCGGAAAACCTCCGCCCCGAAACGCGACAGGTCAAAACGGGCACAACCGCTTGACAGCATTTCGATGGCGCAGCAGGCCAAGCCGAAGGTCATGGGCCATAATGAGTTTGCCCTGGCCAGCATGCGCAGTTTATCTAATTGATGAAACTGCAGTAATGCCGGGGGGATAACACTCTCTACTGCTGTTGGTATACTTTCCGTTCCCACTTGAACACTCCCTTTTTCCATGCATAAACAATCGCCAGCGAAAGAATCGCGACAAATAAAACGACCTCGACAAAGCCCCGAAAACCCGGAAATTCGTTATAAACAGCGGCCACCGGGAAAAGAAACAGTACATCAACATCAAAGGCCAGAAACATCAAGGCATAAAGATAATAAAGAATTCCATAGCGAATCCAGGCAGGACCAATGGTCAACATACCGCACTCGATGGGGATCCTTGTCTTGTTGACTATTTGCCTGGTTCCTCGCGGTGAAAAGAGATAAACAATGAGAAGGGGGCCGAAGCCAAAGGCGAGACCGCAAAGTGTAAAAGCGGCAATATAGAGAAGATCAAGGAGAGCTTGTTGTTCCACGTTTCAGCTCCTTTGCCCATCCGGCGTCAATTGACTAACGGGAAGGACGATAAAGCGCATTTCAGTTCCAACTGATCTGCACCTTAAAAAATTGTTTGTGTGACCTCAGAATGTCAACCCATATCCGTGCATTGCGTAATAAAAATGCACACTTTCACGCGTTATTATCCCATAGGTTTTTCTATGTCAAGCAAAAAATGAATGGCTATTCACACAATTATGAATAACTATTCATTGGTGCACATCTCATCGCAACTGATAAGATATGTTATTAATCTCATGGAATAATTTACAACAGGCACCCACGGATAATTTTGTGCATATGCGCAAAATAAATTCTGCGCGAACTCGATCCATAAGTCCGTAGTAATACGGGGTTAGGGCTTTTTTTATTTGTTCGGGGGAAAAAGCTGCGCAAGCCTGTGCAACAGGCGCATATGAATATTGTCAAATCCGCCATTGGACAATATGGCCACGACATCGTCCGGATGGATGATATCTGAAAGGTAATCGAGAATCAGGTCGGTGTTGGGAAAGTAATAGCCGTCCACCCCCCTCTCCTGCAGGCCGGCGACCAGTTCTTTGGCGGAAAAGCGCTGCTCTTCCGGAACTGTTGCCAGAATATCCGGCTCCTTGACCACCACCACATCGGCAGCATCAAAGACGCCCAGATAATCCTGCTGAAAAACCCGCCTCCTGCTGGAATTGGTGCGCGGCTCAAATACTGCCAGCAGGCGCTGCCCCTCATAGGCGGCCCTGAGGGCGGCGAGTGTCTCCCGCACCGCCGTCGGGTGATGGGCGAAATCATCGATGACGGTCACCCCCCCGACTACCCCACGCACCTCCTGGCGCCGCCTTACGCCCTTAAAGAGCTGCAGCTCACGGGAGATGACATCAGGGGCCAGCCCCAGCCGTTCCAGCACCGCTATAACGGCCAGGCCGTTCAAGCAGTTGTGCCTGCCGGGCATGACCGTGGTGAACGAGCCAAAGGGCTTGCCGTGGTGCAGGGCCACAAACGAGCTCCCGCTCCTGGAACAACTGACCTGCGCCAGACACCAGTCATTGGCAGACAGCTGGCCGTAGCCCACCACAGGGCAGGGAGCTTCGGCAACAAGCTCCCGCACCACCGGATCATCAAGATGGGCCACCAGGCAGCCATCTGCCGGCATCATGGCAATCAATCTGCGGAAAGAGTTTTTTACCGCCGCAAGATCCGCATAAATGTCGGCATGATCAAATTCAATACTGGTAATAATGGCGATCCAGGGGCGGTAATGAAGAAATTTCGGGCCCTTGTCAAAAAAGGCCGTATCGTATTCATCACCCTCAACCACAAAGTAGGGGCCATCCCCAACGCGGAAATTGCGGCCAAAGGCCTGGACAATGCCGCCGATCATAAAGCCCGGCTCAAATCCGGCGCCATAAAGCATGGTAGCCAGCATGGAGGACGTGGTGGTTTTGCCATGGGTGCCGGCAACTACCAGAGATTTTTTAGCGGCGAGAAACTTATAGCTGAGCAGCTGGGGAAAGGACAGATAGGGAATGCGGAGTTTTGCCAGGGCAATCGCTTCAGGATTTTTACGGGTAATCACATTGCCGACGACAACCAGATCAGGGCGGGGATCGAGATTTTCTGCCCTGTACCCCTCAAGAATTGGAATGCCGGTACGGGCCAGAAAATCACTCATGGGTGGATAAACATGGCTGTCTGAACCGGAGACGTTGTAGCCCTGATTCTTCAGCATACCCGCCATGGCGGCCATACCAGTGCCACACACCCCCATGAGGTGAATATGTCGAGGGGAGTCAGGAAAAATATTGAGAGAGGCATCAAGCATTGCCACCTCTTCAGGATGCGTCATGTCCGGACCGTGCTCACAACCTTCTTATAAACCTGCTCAAAAGTCTCGTCAAAATTTGCAGGGGAAAGCCGGCCGCACTCGATGAACTTAACGACTATTTCCTTGGTGACCTTGAGAATCGCCTCATCGGTTATCGACTTGAACACCGCCTTGTCGTGCTCGTCACCCTGATTTTTGCCTGATGACATGGGAAAACTCCGTAAGGATAGGTTGCCGATTTAACATCACAATAAACAAAAAAGCCTCTGCGGTGTAAAAGAAGGCCAATTCTTGAGTACCGACAGAGGCTATCTTTAATATAAGGAAAAACTTCTAGGCCCTCCCCGATTAAAGATCCTTACAACTTGTTATCCGGCGGTTCGTCCCGCATCAATGAATATTATGTATTTTGCGACTCCCTCATCAGAAGTGACTCAACAAATCTTGGTGGAGCTAACCGGGATCGAACCGGTGACCTCTTGAATGCCATTCAAGCGCTCTCCCAGCTGAGCTATAGCCCCACACAGCGGTCGAAATTTTCGACCACTTATAATCTTAATGATTAATGACTGTCAAGTTTTTTTTCCCCGCCCCGCCTAACATAAACAAGCACCACTCCTATAAATTATGGCGGGAAAGCATTTTGCTTGCTAACATTTTTTTTGTTTGCTAAGGTATCAAAGTTAAGGTTTTAAGTAGCATGAGCGATCAAAACATATCTCGCAATTGTTGAAGATATTCTTTTTGAAAGTTTTCCTCTACGTAATCCCATTGCCGTAATTTCATGCTTGTATATAGCCCTGTTCCTCATTACAAAAATATTCAATTTTACCCACTGAGGGAGTGCATAGATGTTTTCTCCTTTTGATTCATTATTCGGCTGGCTCTCAAACGATCTGGCCATAGATTTAGGTACTGCAAACACCCTTGTCTATGTCAAGGGGAAAGGTATTGTCCTGCGTGAACCATCCGTGGTTGCAGTGCGGAAGGATCATCGCAGCAACAAGGTTCTTGCCGTGGGCAAGGAAGCAAAAATGATGCTCGGCCGGACCCCTGGAAATATTGTCGCCATACGCCCCATCAAGGATGGGGTTATTGCTGATTTTGAAGTAACAGAGGCCATGTTGCGCTATTTCATCAACAAGGTGCATAACAGACGCACTCTTGTTCACCCGCGCATTATCATCAGCGTGCCTTCGGGCATCACCCAGGTTGAAAAAAGAGCCGTGCGGGAATCGGCGGAATCGGCCGGTGCAAGGGAGGTCTACCTCATCGAGGAACCGATGGCCGCGGCCATCGGCGCAGGACTGCCCATCACGGAACCCACCGCTAACATGATTGTTGACATCGGCGGGGGCACCACTGAGGTGGCTGTCATCTCCCTGGCCGGTATTGTTTACTCCAAATCCGTCAGGGTCGCCGGCGACAAGATGGACGACGCCATACTGCAGCACATCAAGCGGAAACACAACCTGGCCATCGGCGAGCATTCCGCGGAAGTCATCAAAACGACCATTGCCGACGTCATGCCTGAGCCGCCCTATGAAACCATGGACATCAAGGGCCGGGACCTGGTATCCGGTGTGCCCAAGACCCTCACTATTGACTCCGGGGAGATCAATCAGGCCATCTCCGAACAGGTTGATGCCATTATCGAAACAGTAAAAATGGCCCTGGAGTTGACCCCACCCGAACTTTCAGCCGATATTGTGGACCAGGGCATCGTGCTGACCGGTGGAGGAGGCATGCTGCGTAATCTCGACAAACGCCTGAAACAGGAAACCGGCCTGCCGATTATCATCGCAGATGACCCTTTATCATCCGTTGTCCTCGGCTCAGGAAAGGCCCTGGAAAATATTGATGTGCTCAAAGAGGTGATGGTCAACTAATCTATCCTGATGAGAAAAAAAAATAAAAAATCAAAGCAGATCAAGCTTTTTTTCCTCTTCGGCTCCATCCTGACCTTCATCCTCATTCTGATTGCCTCCACTGTGGGCCGCCAGGAATTAAACGGCCCGCAAAGACTTGCGCTCGACCTTATAGGCAAAGGGCAGTATGTCATTACCCGGCTCACAACCGGCGTAGCCAATGTGTGGGGTGATTATATCGCCCTCCTGTATGTCCGGGATGATAACAAGAGGCTCCAGCAAGAACTGGATAAATTCAAGGAAACCAACATCAAGTACCGGGAGGCGGTTGCCACGAATGTGCGCCTGAGCAAACTGCTGCAGATCAAGGACTCCCTGCCTCCCCCCACCCTGACTGCCCAGATCGTGGGCCGCGATCCTTCCCTCTGGTTCCGGACCATCATTATTGACCGGGGCAGCAGCGAAGGGGTGGAAAAGGGCATGCCCGTGGTCACGGTTGAAGGTGTGGTGGGCCAGATTCTTGACACGTCACCAAACTATTCGAAAGTCCTGCTGGCCAATGATCCCAACAGCGCTATCGATGTTCTCCTGCAGAAGAACAGGGTGCAGGGAATCCTCAAGGGCAACGGCAGCAACGGTTTTAATCTGCAGTATGTCTTAAAAAATGCCGACGTTGAAAAAGGCGATGCCATCGTCACCTCAGGCCTTGGTGATATTTTCCCCAAGGGTCTGCCGGTGGGCAAGGTTTCCGAGGTCACCAAAAGCAAACGGGGCATGTTCCAGCAAATTGAGGTTGAACCGGCGGTAGATTTTTCGCAGCTGGAATATCTGATTATTATCATGCATGAGAATTCGTTGGCTGACCAGGACTTTGGGAAACAACACCATTAATCATGCCTGTAATTTCCTTCTTTTTCCTTGGCGTTTTTCTACTGATCCTGCAGACCTCCCTGCTGGCTATTCTGCCCGGGTGGGTCGGCAGACCCGATGCTTTTTTTGTGCTCATAGTCTTTGTGGCCACCCGGCTCAAATTCGTCCATGGAGCCCTGCTGTTACTCGTACTGGGGCTTATTATGGATATTTTCTCCAGAATTTTTCTGGGAGTCTACCCCATCACCTATCTACTGCTTTTTTTTCTGCTGCATGGAATCTCCCGAAGGCTGGCCATCCATGAACCGGTCCATCGCATCCCCATGGCCATCGCCAGCTATCTCTTTGTCAATAGCCTGCTTTATTCTTTTGCATCCTACCTGGCGCCGGAAAATGAGTTGATCTGGAACTGGAAAGATATCCTCATGCAAATCCTGCTGCTCGCCATCATTACCTTGCCTCTCTTTACGTTTTTTGAAGCTTTTGACGAGATACTGACACCAAAAAAGGCAGCCCAGCTTTTTCTCCGGCCAAAAAACAAAAACACCTTCAGGGATTAACCCGCTTCCTAATTGCTTATCATGCCCAGAATACGGAGAGCAGTCGAAAAAATACATAAAATCGATGAGGAAGAGCTGATCATTCTCAAAAAGCGGGTTGATATCGCCACCGCCCTGATCATCGTTTTCATCGCCATCCTCATCGCCCGGCTCTGGTTTCTGCAGATCAAAAAAGGTGAGGAATACGTAAAACTCTCGGAAAACAACAGAATCCGCATCCAGCAGATTCAGGCGCCCCGGGGTAATGTTCTTGACCGGTTCGGTAGGGTGATCATCACCAACCGCCCATACTTCAATCTGGTATGGACCAAGGAAGATGCCCCGAATCCGGACGAAGTGATTAAAAAGCTTGCGCTGATCCTGCATGAGGATATTTCTAACCTGCTCAACAGCATCCGGGAAGCATCCGGCCAGCCGCGCTACATGCCGATCCTGCTTAAAGAGGACATTGACTGGCAAACCCTTGTCTACATCGAAAACCACCATTTCGATCTGCCGGGTGTCCGCGTTGAGGCAGTGCCAAGCCGCGATTATCTGTACGGCAACATGGCATCCCATCTCATCGGCTACCTGGGGCAGATCAACAAGGAAGAGCTGGCAACCCTTAAAAACAGCAAGTATCAGGGCGGTGATCCCATCGGGAAAATGGGAATAGAAAAACTTTTTGAAAAAGAGTTGCGGGGCGAAAAAGGTTACCGTTACCTTGAGGTGGACGTCCTTGGTTTTGAACAGCAGATACTCCAGCATCAGGACCCCCTGCCGGGTAACGATCTGCAACTGACAATCGATACGGACCTGCAGCTGACCGCCGAAAAAGCCATGGAAGGACTCGGCGGGGCGGTAGTGGCCATGGATGTCAATACGGGTAAACTTCTGGCATTGGCAAGCTCTCCGCCGCTTAAACTTGACGAGTTCATCGGTGGTATTTCCGCTAAGGTGTGGCAGGAGCATCTCAACGATCCTCTGCATCCCCTGCTCGATAAAACCATTCAGGGCCAGTATCCACCCGGCTCGACGTACAAAATTGTTACGGCCCTGGCCGGTTTGAGCGAAAAAATTATCAACCCGCAAACCGTTTTCTATTGCAGCGGCGGACTCAATATCTATAACCGGCGTTATGGCTGCTGGAAAACCTCAGGCCATGGAGCGATCAGCCTCCAGAGAGCCTTGTCCGAATCCTGCGATGTCTATTTTTATCAGGTCGGGCAACGGCTCGGCGTAGACAGACTGGCAGCCTACGCTGAAAGTTTAGGTCTGGGGCAGAAAACCGGCATTGACCTGGAAAATGAAAAACCCGGTCTCGTTCCCACCTCTGCCTGGAAGAAAAAGAAAAAAAATGAAGCGTGGCAGGACGGCGAAACCCTTTCCGTAGCCATAGGCCAAGGATTTAATCTGGCAACTCCTTTACAGATCTGCCGAATGACCGCGGCCCTGGTTAATGGCGGCAAGCTTTATAAACCCCAGATCATTGAAGCAATTAAGGACCCTGAGGGCTCTACCATTAGAAAGATTCAACCAGATCTTCTCGGCACGGTGCACGGATCCGCTCAGGACAGGAATTTCATCATAAATGGACTGATCGACGCAGTGAACACCAGGCATGGTACAGCCGGCAGCGCCAAAATGCCATCGATTACGGTGGGCGGGAAGACCGGTACCGCCCAGGTGGTTCGCATGTCAAAGTTCAAAAGCATACCGCAGTCGCTGCTCCCCAGGCAGTACAAGGATCATGCCTGGTTTACCTGCTTTGCCCCGGCGGAGAAACCTGAAATAGCCGTAACAGTGCTTGTCGAGCACAGCGGCCATGGTGGTTCGGTGGCTGCTCCTATTGCCAAACAGGTGCTCGAAGAGTATTTTAAGGATAAGATCGTAGTAGATGATGATGAGCTTGAAAAAAAACCGGCGCAGAATTTACATGACGATCAATAGGAAACTCAACATGCACTGGACGACTGTTAAGCAGTTGTTTTCGAGACAGTCAGAACTGGCCGCTAAATTTAACTATAATACCTTCCTTCCCAGGATGGGGCAGGTGTTGTTACACCTGCCAGCCCCATTACGATACCGATTGAGATATTTTAGCCTTCATCATGTTACGCTTTGACAGACGACTCTTACAGCATTTTGACTGGATTATCCTGCTCTGGCTGGCACTCATTGCCACCATGTGCCTGATGAACCTCTACAGCGCCATTTATCCGGAAAAACCGCCCGGCACCCCGTTTTACATCAAGCAGCTCTATTATTTCATTATGGGCATGGGCCTGGTGCTGGCCATCATCAGTGTCGACTACCGCATCTTCATGGCCTGGAACTATCCCATGTACGGCGCCATCTGCCTGCTGCTGATTTATGCGCTGATTTTAGGTAAAACCCAGTCAGGGGCCCAACGCTGGATCAATCTCGGTTTCTTCAATCTGCAACCGTCCGAGCCCGCCAAACTCATGCTCGTCATCACCCTGGCAAGTTACTATTCCCGTAAAGATACCGGCAAGGGATTTACCTTGAAAGAACTGGGCATTCCCATAGCCCTGACCCTCTTTCCTTTTCTGCTTATCCTCAAACAGCCGGATCTGGGCACGGCCCTCATGCTCGGCTTTATCTTTGTTTCCATGACGCTGTTTGTCAAACTCAAATGGCAGACCCTGAATATTCTGCTGGGAGTCTGCGCCTCTCTCATCCCCATTGCCTGGAAGTTCATTCTCAAACCCTATCAACGCCAGCGCATTGAAACATTTCTCAACCCGGAGGCAGATCCGCTAAAAAGCGGTTATCATATCATGCAGTCAAAAATCGCGGTGGGCAGCGGACTGACGTTCGGCAAGGGATATCTGGCGGGAACCCAGGGCCATCTCGATTTCCTGCCGGAACGCCATACGGACTTCGCCTTTTCCATCTGGGCCGAGGAATTCGGCTTTGTCGGCTCTGTCCTGTTTTTATCCATTTATTTTTTTCTCATTCTCTGGGGGCTGAACAGCGCCGTGTCCTCCCGGGACAAATTCGGCACCCTGCTCTGCATCGGCGTGGTATCGCTTATCTTCTGGCAGGCATTCATCAATCTCGCCATGGTCATGGGCATGCTGCCCGTGGTCGGCATGCCTCTGCCCCTTTTCAGTTACGGCGGCTCATCGCTGCTCACCACCATGGCCGGCATAGGAATCCTTATCAGCGTCCGGATGCGACGCTATCAGGTGCCTGGTTAAGAGGCATTTCACGACCAACACGGGTACAACGGGACTGATCGAGGGAATCAACTGGCGCCTTCGGCAGGCAGCATAGAAAAAAAGGCAGAGTCCTCATGAATAACCCTGCCTTTCGGCGTCAAGCGCAGCAAAAAAAGGCTGTGCTTCTATTTTTTCCCTCATGCCACGGCGTTTCCCCATCAAGCCAATCAGGCCTGAGCCGAAAAGGAGAAGCGCGGATGGGACGGGAACCGGATTTACAGCATATTTAGCATTTCAAAGGCTTTGGCCTGATTTGTTAACTGCAGGAAATAGCGCACAACCATCCTTTCAGGATATCTATTACGCCATACTGGATAACAGCACTGCCCAGACAGGCCAGCGACCATACCCCGATCACCGCACAAAAATTAAAAATTGTCCCGGTGCCAACATGACATGCTGCTTCAGCAATATCTTCATCGTAGTCGTAGCCGTCGATGACCGCAGTACTTACATGATTTTCAGCTGTCTTTTTCATTGCCTTCCTCCTTCAAGATGCGTTGCATTTACCCTTTAATATGATAGAAAGCACCAGGCGTGCCACAAGGAGCAAAGCAGGCAAATAAACTGCCAACTCATTGTAAATGAATGTTTTATTGCTGATTGCCGCACAAGGCGACAACGCAGAAGTGTGGCAGAAAATGGCGTGCGCCACACAATGTGTTGCGCGCCAATGCTACATGTATGCTGCAGTAAAGCGCGCAGTGCGGGGAAGGCTGGCAGGATGGCGTAGTACGGTTTGGCTATGGGTGAAGGCTTTTCCAGGGGATAATTCAGACACAGGAAGACGGGCGGGATTCTCTTACCGGAAAAAATCTACCCGAAAAGAGGTTCAGGAAGAGATGATAATGATGAAAAAATCAGGACAACCACTTTTTTTGTCGCGCTGCCGCTTCGACGAGTTTTTTCAGACCGGCAATGAAGCGGGGCCTGATGTTGAGCGATTCCGTCCGTTTCAGGGTCATACCTAATGTTTCAGCCAGTTCCCGGTACTGGATGTCGATTTCATAGAGGGTTTCCACATGGTCGGAAACAAAGCTGATGGGAACCATCAGCACCCTGCTGCACCCCTGGCCCGCCAGTTGTTGCAGCATGTCGGGGGTGGACGGTGACAGCCATTCCACCGGGCCGCTTCTGCTCTGGAAGCAGAGATGGCCTTTGATGCCGGTAATTTTTTCCACCGCCGCGATGGTTTTCCGCATGTCCTCCAGATAGGGATCCCCTTCCTCAATAAACCGCACCGGCAGGCTGTGGGCGCTGTAAACCAGCTCCGCAACGTCGCCCTTGTACTGTTTCAGGCCGGCAGCAATGGAATCTGCCAGGCATTGGATATAATCGGGCTGGTCCGGCCAGGCGGCAATCTCGATGATATCAAAAAAATCAGGAAACAAGGCGGCGGCATGGTGCAGATCTTCAAGAGAAGAACCGGTGGTTGCCTTGGAGTAATGGGGGTAGAGGGTGAGGGCAATAATCCGGGAAATATTCTGATCGGCAAGTTTCTGCAGGGTCTCCCGGGCAAAGGGCCGCCAGTAGCGCATGGCCATGACAACCTGGAAGCGGCCGGCCTTGCCCAGTTCTTTCTCCAGGGCCTCACCCTGCTGCAGGGTAAGACTTTTCAGCGGCGACCCGCCGCCGATCAGGGCATAGGCCTTCCGGCTTTTCGGGGCGCGGCGTTTCGCGATCATCCAGGCAATGGGCTTCTGCAGAAATGCCGGGCCCAGCCGGATAATCTGGCGGTCGGAAAAGAGGTTGTACAAAAAAGGCTCAACATCCTCCAGCCGTTCCGGTCCGCCCAGGTTGAGCAGAATAACGCCTATGGACTGTGACTGATCCGCCATGGTCAGACTCTCCAGTCCTGCTTTGCCATGATCTGGTAAGCAAGTTGTTCAGGGCGGAAATCAAGACTGGCAAAAATCCTTTTTTCCATACTGAGGCATTTGGCGAAATTCTGCTGGATCAAATCATAGCGCACGGCATTATTGCGGCCATAGCGATCTAAAATATAATCGAGCCGGTCCTGGAGGCTGACCACCTGATCATGATTGACGCGCTTATCGGCGTAATAGACGATTTCCTTTTCCGTAATAAGCCCGCTGCCGTTGTTTTTAATTACCACATGCTCTTCCACGATATCGGCCAGTTCGACAAAACCGTGCTCCCGGCAGATCTCACCGCCCACTCTGGCGTGGTCACAGCGGTTGTCAAGACACTGGGTTTTGGCAATATCATGGAGCAGGGAGGCGGAGATCACCAGATCAAGATTAAGATCCGCCCCGCTCCTCCGCCTGAGGCCGACGGTGATCAATTCAGCCACCCTGGCCACCACCCTGGAATGGGCCTTGATGTTGTCCAGCATCCGGTAATCATCCATCAGCTGCAGACAGGTTTCGATGCTGGGGATCTTCACGCCGCTAACCACCTTGTCCTACCTGGCTGACAGACGATGGACCGTATCAACGACGAACTTGGCCTTTTCCGGCGGAGTTTCGGGCAGAATGCCATGGCCGAGGTTAAAGATATGGCCCCGGGCCGCCTTGCCTTCCTCCAGTATGCGGGCGATGCGTTTTTCCAGCTTGTCCTCGGGCAGCAGCAGGGCGCAGGGGTCAAGATTGCCCTGCACAGAGATATCCGGCCCGAAAACCTTGATGGCATCAGCGAGACTGACCCGCCAGTCCAGTCCCTGCACATCCGCGCCGCAGGTCTTGGACAGATTCATCAGGGTGGAGCCATTGTTGGCAAAATAGATCAACGGCACGCCGGCTGGCTTTAAAGCGTCCATAATCTTTTTGACATAAGGCAGGGCAAACTCAGCGAAATCACAGGGGGCAAGGGCGCCGGCCCAGGAATCAAAGACCTGCAGGGCCTGGGCCCCGGCCTCAACCTGGGCCTGCAGATAGCTGATGGTGCATTCGGTCACCTTGTCCAGCATGGCCCCGTAAAGATCCGGTTCAGAGTACATCATCTTCTTGGTCTGGAAAAAATTTTTCGAAGAACCGCCTTCAACCATGTAGGTTGCCAGGGTAAAAGGGGCTCCGCAAAAACCGATGAGCGGCACCTTATCGGCAAGTTCCCGGCGCAGCAGGGAGATGGTATCCATGACATAGCCCAGTTTGTCGGCCGGATCGGGAACAATCAGCTTGTCAACATCCGCCTTGGTGCGAATGGGGGCGGGCAGCACCGGTCCCTGTTTTTCCCGGAACTCAAGGGGCATGCCCATGGCATCGAGAACCACCAGGATATCGGAAAAAAGAATTGCCGCGTCAACACCGAGGATATCAACCGGCTGCAGGGTTACCTCCGCTGCCAGCTCCGGAGTTTTGCACAGCTCCAGAAAGGTCACCTTGCCCCGAACTTTATGATAGTCTGGCAGATACCGGCCGGCCTGCCGCATAATCCAGATGGGGGTATGGCTGACCGCTTCTCCTCTGCAGGCCTTGAGAAAATTTGTATTCATTCTTTTTTCCTTCGTATTTGATGAGTGGATTGGCTGACTTATTCAACGGTGCAGCTGTCGCAGTTATGCAACCCATAACATAGCATAATGGTGCGATTATTTTAATTTGGCCGGGACATGGGAACAGAAGGGCTCTTCCGCCAGGTAGTCCCCGTGCATGGCGTAGGCGCGGGCCCGGCATCCGCCGCATACATTGACGTATTCACAGGAGCCGCAACGGCCCTTATAGGACTTGAAATCACGCAGGTCATGGAAAAGTTTTGAGTTTTCCCAGATATCCTTAAAGGATTTCTCCCGGATGTTGCCGGCGCTCATGGGGAAATAACTGCAGGGCAGCACGTTGCCGTCCACATCGATCAGACAGATTAATTGCCCGGCCAGGCACCCTTTGGAGCCGCCGGTGGAAAATTTCAGGGTACGTCGCTGGAAATCGTCACCGGTTTCCTTCTTTTTCTGCAGGACGATGCGATAGTAACTTGGCGCGCAGGTAGGCCGCACCAGAATGTCATCCTCCTCCTTTTCCATGTCATAATGCCATTCAAGCATTTTTTCATAATCCTCCATGGAAATGAGTTCTTTCATGATCTCTTCACCGCGGCCGGTGGGCACAATCATGAACATGTACCAGGCGGTGGCGCCGATTTCCTTGGCAAGTTTATAGATCTTGGGGATCTCTTCCTGATTTCTCTTGGTAAAGGAGGAATTTACCAAAAAAGAGATATCATGCTTCTTAAACAGGGCGGCGGCATGCAAGGTCCCGGTAAAGGCCCCGACCTGATTGCGGAAATTATCATGCACCTCGGCGGTGGAGCCGTCCAGACTGAGCGACACCATTTTGATGCCCGCCTCCTTGATTTTGCCGCAGATTTCTTCGGTGACCAAGGTGCCGTTGGTGGCCAGGCACATGCGCAGGCCTTTACCCGTGCCATAGGTTGCAATGTCAAAGACATCCTTGCGCAGCAGCGGCTCGCCGCCGGAAAGCACGACAACGGGGTTGGCGTAGGAGGCGATATCGTCAAGCACCCGAAAGGCCTCCTCCAGGGGGAAATCAGGATGGCCGATGACCTCAAGCTGTGAAGAAGACCGGCAGTGAACGCATTTGAGGTTACAACGTCTGGTAATTTCCCAGGCAATCCATTTCGGTTCGAATTTCATATGTTTCTGGTCCTTTGCATGTTCGCTGAGGAGAACAGCTGATAACTGCCCGCTTACAGATAATCCGCCGCCACACCTGACAGCTGGCTCCGTTCGCTTTTCTTCAGGGTGATGTGGCCGTGGATCGGCAATGTTTTCAGCCGCTCCACCGTATAGGTCAGGCCGTTACTGCTGGAGTCAAGGTAGGGGTTGTCGATCTGGTAGGGATCCCCGGTCAGCACCATTTTTGTTCCCTCGCCGGCCCTGCTGATGATGGTCTTGACCTCATGCGGGGTCAGATTCTGGGCCTCGTCGACGATGACGAACTGGCCGGAGATGGAGCGGCCCCTGATATAGGTGAGGGCCTCCAGTTCCACCACATGATCCTTCAGCAGTTTTTCGACCTTATTGCGCACGGTTTCGTCATCCTGACGATTTTTCGGGGAATGCCCGCTGGCCATGAGAAAGGTAAGGTTATCAAAAATAGGCTGCATCCAGTGTGACAGTTTTTCATCCTTATCGCCGGGCATATAGCCCAGGTCCTTGCCAAGGGGTATGATCGGCCGGGAAACCAGTATCTTCTCGTAACGCTTATTAATCAGCACCTCTTCAAGAGCCGCGGCCAGCGCCAGCAGCGTCTTGCCGGTGCCCGCCTGGCCCACCAGGGTTACAAGTTGGACACTCGGATCGAGCAAAAGTTCCAGACACATCCGCTGCTCCTTGCTGCGGGAGCGAATCTGCCAGGCGGAATCATACTGGGGATTAAGTCTTACCAGTTTTTTCTCGCTGATCGCCCGGGCCAGGGCGCTGTGCTTGGGATCCGCTTCATCCTGGAGCAGCACGAATTCATTGGGAAGCAGCTCCAGGCCGTCGGCCTCAACCTCCTTTTTTTCGTACAGGATATCAATAACATTGCCCGGCACCAGCTGCTCCCGGTAGCCGGAAAAAAGCTCATCAAAATTAACCTTCTGCTTCTCAAAATCCATGACGCCGAGGCCCAGGGCATCCGCTTTCAGCCGGGCGTTGATATCTTTGGAGACGAAAATGACTTTTTCGCCTTGTTTAAACAGGGTATAGGCGACCGCGAGAATCCGGTTGTCCGGCACCTTCATATTCAGTCCGGGACAGACGATATCATCTCCTTCCGTGAAAATTTTCAATATGCCGCCGTTTTCCATCTCCACCCCTTCCGCCAGCCGGCCGCGACTGCGGAGATGATCGAGATCCCTGATAACCTTGCGGGCATTGCGGCCAAGTTCATCGCTGCGGGATTTGAACTTGTCAAGTTCCTCGATAACCGACATGGGCAGCACCACATAATTGTCGGAAAAAGAGCTGATGGAATCAGCATTGTGCAGTAAGACGTTTGTATCAAGGACAAAATATTTGCGCATGTAAAGAAGGCCTCGTTTTGACTCAGGATTGCAGGGAAATAACCGGTGCAAACAAGATTAGTATGAAACATGCTGATACCGCAAGCAAAACTTGCCCAAAAAATGATGCGGCATGAGCTATTTTATTATGCTATAAATAGCAACAATCATGAAACTCGCCCTGACACAAATAAACCCGGTGATCGGTGACTTTACCGGCAATATCGCGCATATTGCCCGGCAGATCGCGATAGCAAGAAACGCCGGTTGCCAGCTTGCCGTATTTCCGGAGCTGGCCATCAGCGGCTACCCGCCGCAGGATTACCTGGAGCACGAGGCCTTCCTGAACCAGCAGCAAGCCGCCATTGCCAGACTTGTTGCCGAAGCCCAGGGCATCGGTGTGCTCTGCGGGGCCATCACCCGCCACAGCGGCAGCACGGGCAAACCCCTGCATAACAGCGCCCTGCTCTTTGAGGGCGGCAAGATTCTTTTCAGCGCCCACAAACGGCTCCTGCCCACCTATGATGTTTTTGACGAGTCCCGCTATTTTGAACCGGGCCAGGCCAGCAGCGCCTTTACTTACCAGGGGATCCGCCTGGGCATCACCATCTGCGAAGATATCTTTAACGACGAGGACAGCTTTCCTCACCCGCTTTATCAGGCCAATCCGGTGGCCGACCTGACGCAGGCGGGCATTGATCTGCTCATCAATATTGCCGCCTCCCCTTTCACCATCGGCAAACAGCAGCTGCGGCGGACCATTTTCTCCCAGCTCTGCCGCAAATATCATATCCCCCTGGCCTATGTCAATCAGGTCGGCGGTCAGGATTCCATTCTTTTTGACGGAGCCAGCATGGTGCTGGGCACTGACGGCGCTCTCTGCCACCAGGCCAAGTCGTTCTGCGAGGACATGCTGATCATGGACACGGAGCAGCTTCATGCTGCCCGCAACTCCGGGGAAAGTGAGGAAACCGCCCTGGTTTTCCAGGCCCTGGCCATGGGCTGCCGGGACTACATCCGCAAATGCGGTTTCGCCAAGGTGCTGCTGGGATTAAGCGGCGGCATCGATTCGGCCCTGACCTGCGCCATTGCCTGCGAGGCGCTGGGCCCGGAAAACGTTACCGGCGTGGCCCTGCCCTCTCCCTACACCTCCCAGGAGAGTATTGATGATGCCAGGGCGCTTGCCGCAAACCTTGGCATCCGTTTTGAGATCATCGAAATTTCAGAGACCTTTGCCTCCTTCCGCCAGACGCTCTCTCCCCTGTTCGCCGGCCTGCGGGAGGACGTGACCGAGCAGAACATCCAGGCCCGTATCCGCGGCACCCTGCTCATGGCCCTGGCCAACAAGTTCAATGCCCTTCTTCTTTCCACCGGCAACAAGTCGGAAATGGCGGTGGGCTACTGCACCCTGTACGGCGATATGGCGGGGGCGCTTTCCCTGCTGTCCGATGTGCCCAAGCAGATGGTCTATGCCCTGGCCCGTTTTGTCAACCGGCAGCAGGAAATCATCCCGCCCCGCACCATAAGCCGTGCCCCCACGGCCGAGCTGGCCCCCAACCAGAAAGATCAGGATGACCTGCCACCCTACGAGATGCTTGATCCCATTCTCAGCGCCTATCTTGAGGAGCACCTTTCCATCGCGGACATCGTCGGCCGTGGCTTTGCCAGAGATATTGTGGAAGATATCATCCGCCGCATCAAGCGCAATGAATACAAGCGGCAGCAGGCGGCCATGGGACTGAAAGTCACCTCCAAGGCCTTCGGCTTCGGCCGCCGCTATCCCATTGCCCAATTCTTCAAGGAATAAGATGTCTTCGTCCCGCCTGGTCCTGTTTTTTATTCTGCTCTGCGTTCTCTTGCTGGTTATCCGGGAAAACATGACCCATCGTCCGGACCGGCTGTACCAGACCACCTCCGGCCAGGTGGAAATGTGCCTGAGCTGCCACAAGACCGAAAAACTCGACGCGGCCCATGACCGGCTGGTGGTGGGCTGCTCACCCTGTCATCTGGGCGATTTCCTGGCCATTGACAAGCAAAAGGCCCACAAGGGCATCATCAAAAACCCGGGAGATCTGCGGGTGGTGGAAAAAACCTGCGGTATCGAGGGCTGCCATGCCGCTGACGTGAAAAAGGTCAAGAATTCCCTGATGGCCACCAACCGCGGCATTCTGGCCACCCTGCTCTATTACTGGGGCGAGGCCCCGGACCAGAACGGCGACTATTCAGTGGAAAAACTGCTGGAAAGCGGTGAGAGTTCCCTGGCCCTGGACTATTACCGTAAACTGTGCGGCACCTGTCATCTGTGGAAGCAAAAAGGGGATCTGCCCGGTTTTTTCGGGGAGAAAGGCGGCGGCTGCACGGCCTGCCACTTCGTCAAGGACGACAAGCTTTCGGTTGAAGCGGCCAAAAAAGTTCACCCGCTGATCATCAAAAAGATACCGCTGAACAACTGTGTCCGCTGCCATAACCGCAGCGGCAGGATCGGCATATCCTATACCGGGGTTTATGAATCGGAAAACTACGGCACTCCCTACAAAAAGGGCGAGATGTCGGAAAAAAGGCTGCCGGGTGACCGCTATTATCTCAACCTTCCGGCTGACATCCATTATCAACAGGGCATGTCCTGCATTGACTGCCATACCAGAAACGAGATTATGGGCGACGGCACCAACTATGCCCACTATGAGCAGCAGCTGGAAATCAGCTGCGGCACCTGCCATGTCGGCGCCAGCCAGCAGCAGGCCGGACAGGTGCCGGGTACGACCCGTAAAAATGAAAAACTGAACAATATGCTAAGTGAAGGAGAGGCCTGGTTTATCAGCAACAAGATCAACGGCAAAAAACATCCCGTAAGACCGCCCAAAGCAGGGGTCTGCGACTTTGCCGGCCATAAACGGGTGGGCTGCGAGGCCTGCCACTCCGGCTGGGTGCCCCAATGCTACGGCTGCCATGTCAAACGGGACATGACCCAAACCCATCTGGACAAGCTGACCCTGGAGGAGACGCCGGGCTGGTGGAACGAGGGCCGCTCCTATCTCCGCTATGAAAGGCCGATGCTGGCCATGTGGAACGACAAGGTGATCATCGTCACCCCCGGCTGCCAGGATATTGTCACCCTGGTCAACAAGGCAGGCAAGCCGGACCGGCAGTTCAACAGCCTTACCATGGCGGCCATCAACCCCCATACCACCCAGGCCAGGGGCAGGGAATGCGTGGACTGCCACACCTCCACCAAGGTGCTCGGCCTGGGTGAGGGCACGGCCTGGAAAGCAGACGGCACCTGGCACTTTACCGGCACGGATCAGGGACTTGCCACGGAAGCCGGCCAGACCCCGCCCCTGGACGGCTATGTCACCATTGACGGGGTGGCCCTGCAAAAAAGTTCCCGGCCGGAAGTCCGGCCGTTCAACAAAGACGAACTGGCCCGCATTCTGCGCGTCGGTCTCTGCCTGGAGTGTCACAAGAATTACTCCGATCCCGCCTATAAAAACTACGCTCCGGCCACGAGATGCCCGGTTTTTAATGAAGATGAGGTAGCCAAATGATTATTACCCCCCACACCACCCAGTCCGCCCAGGGAAAAAGCAATTTGTCCAAGCTTGCCTACCGCTTCCAGCTGGCTGATTCCTCCTGCCGCGAGACGGTCAGCGCCATTCTGCAGGCCATCCGGGAGCGCGGCAATGAGGCCCTGCTCGAATACACCCGTAAATATGACGCCCCGCAGATGACCCTGGACCAGCTCCGGGTATCGGAGGCTGAACTGCGGGAGGCCTACTCCCGGTTCGACGAAAAACTGATGCAGAGCCTGCAGCTGGCCAAAGAGCGCATCTGGGCCTTTCATGAGCGGGAGATGGAGCAGTCCTGGATTCTTACCCGGGAAGACGGCTCCATCACCGGCAGACTGGTGCGCCCGGTTTCCTATGCCGGACTTTACGTCCCCGGCGGCCAGGGCGGCAAGACCCCGCTGGTCTCATCGGTGCTGATGAACGGCATCCCGGCGGCCATTGCCGGGGTTAAACACCGGATCATGGTCACCCCGCCCAACGCCCAGGGTATGGTGCATCCCGCCCTGCTGGTGGCGGCCCAGGAAATAGGCATCCGGCAGATTTTTAAGACCGGCAGCGCCTGGGCCATTGGGGCCCTGGCTTACGGCACGGAGACCATTCCGGCGGTGGATGTCATTGTCGGACCGGGCAACCAGTATGTCACCGAGGCCAAGCGCCAGGTGGCCGGCCGGGTGGGGATCGACATGATCGCCGGACCCAGCGAGGTGCTCATCGTGGCCGACACCTCGGCCAAACCGTCCTTCATTGCCGCCGACCTCCTGGCCCAGGCCGAGCATGACCCCCAGGCCCTGGCCATTCTGGTCACCACCAGCCAGGACATTGCCGAGGCCACCGTAGTGGAGCTGGAAAAACAGCTGAAACTGCTGAGCCGCGAGGACATTGCCCGCAAGTCCCTGGCCGATCGCGGCACGATTCTGATCTGCGACAGCCTTGACGAGGCCATGAACATTGCCAATGATATTGCCATCGAGCACCTGGAGCTCATGGTGACGGACCCCTTCAGCTGGCTGCCCAGCATCCAGCATGCCGGAGCGATTTTCCTCGGCAATTATTCCCCCGAGGCATGCGGCGACTATGTTGCCGGACCGAACCATGTCTTGCCCACCATGGGCACCGCCCGCATTTCCTCAGCCCTTGGCGTGGAAACCTTTCTCAAGAAAAGCAGCCTGATCTCCTGCTCCCGCCGGGCCTTTCTGGCGGATGCCGAGCACATCCAGAACCTGGCCAATCTTGAAGGGCTGACCGCCCATGCCCGCTCGGTGGCGGTAAGACTTGCAGAGGAAAAGTGATTTGATCATGGCCTGCCGGGAGATCATGGAGCGGGGCTGTCAAGAGCTGGGCATAACCTTCAGCCATAAAGAGAGCATCGACAGATTAGTTTGCTACTACACGGAACTGGTCAAATGGAACCGCAGGATGAATCTCGTCTCCCAGGCCCCTGAGCAGGAAATGGTTGAAAGCCATTTCCTGGACTCGCTCACCCTGCTGCCGCAGTTAGATTGTGCAGGCAGGCCTGAACTTCTCGATGTGGGCACCGGCGCCGGTTTCCCCGGCCTGGTGCTGAAAGCCGCCTGTCCCGAACTGGTTCTGACCCTGGTTGAGCCCCGGGCCAAGAGGGTGACCTTTCTAAGGCATATTGTCCGCAGCCTGCAGCTTGTAAACGTCACAATAATTGAAAAGCGCCTTGAACCCACCCTGGTGGGTCAGCTGCCAACCTTTCCCGTCATAACCAGCAGGGCCGTGGCGAACATCAGCGACTTCCTGGCGCTTGCCGCGCCGTTCAGCCCGCTGGGCGGCACCGTGCTCTGCATGAAGGGCCCCAAGGCGGACGAGGAGATCAGCCAGTGGCAGCGCGATCAACCCGCCAGCCCATACACCCTGCGGAACATTGTTACCCTAACCCTGCCTTTCAGCCTGGCACTGCGAAACCTGGTGATCTTCTGTAAGATCAGGGAGTGAAGGGCGGGCATAAAACCCGCCCCTACTGCCGCGCCGAGGTTCCTCCGCCATTGTTTCCCTGCTACAGGCGGAATTTATCCACCTGACCCTGCAGTTCGGTGGCAAAAGCTGACAATTCACCGGCCGCGCTCTTGATGACCGCCGCATTCTGAGCCCCTGCCCCGCATACCTTTTTAATGCCGTTGACATTCCCTGAGATTTCTCCGGCACCGGCGGCCGCCCCCTTGATTCTGCCAATGATCTCCTGCTCAATATTGATGGAAAGCTGCCGGATATTGCCGGAAACGCCGTCAACGCCCAGGGCGGTGCCGGCAATGGTGCGGGCGATCTCGCCCACCGTGGCGGTCTGCTCTTCAACCGCTGCGGCAATGGTGGTATTGATCTCGTTGATATCCTCATTGATATGGGAAACCTCCTCAATGACATCAACCACCGACCTGGTCCTTGACTGCATGTCCTGAATCTGCCTGGCGATATTTTCCGCGGCCTCGGCCGTCTGCTTGGCCAGATCCTTCACCTCGTTGGCCACCACGGCAAAACCTTTACCCGCCTCCCCGGCCCGGGCCGCCTCAATGGTGGCGTTCAGGGCAAGCAGCTTGGTCTGCTCGGTTATCTCGGTAATAACATTAACCACATTGCCGATATCCCGCGCCGCCTGATCAAGCTCGGCAATCAATACCTTGGACGCATCACTTTTGTCCTTGCCGTTGGCGGAAAAGGTCTGGGCCTTGGTGCAGTTCTCCGCCACCTCTTTTATCGAAGTGGACATCTCCTCAATGGCCGCGGCCACGTTATTGACGTTGGCCGACATCTCGCCGGCCGCAGCGGATATTTCCTGGGTTTTGTCACTCATCATAACCGCCGTATCGGAAACCGCCTGGATATTGGCGGTGATCTCCTCCGTGGCCCTAGCCGTTGCCGTGGTCTCGTCCTTTGTTTTCTCCGCGGCCCCGGACATTTCTTCGGAAGCGGTAAAGAGTTCTTGCGAGGAGGCGGTCACCTGGCTGCTTTTTTCGGCAATACTGCCCATAATCAACCGCAGGTTGGCAACCATGCCGTTCAGCGCCTGGGCCAGTTTACCGACCTCGTCGTTTTGCTCGATTGCCAGCTTCTCCCGCAGATCGCCGTTGGCGATTTTTCCGGCAAAATCAACCCCCATGACCAAGGGGCCGGCAATCTTTCTGGCGATGAGAACGGAAAGCACAATACCGGCACAGATCGTTATCAGGGCGCTAAGCAAGACATTGCGCTTGGCCCTGGTGGCGCTGTCCAGCATGATCGCATCCGTCATCATATTGGCGTCCACCTCATTCTTGACCTTGGCCAGGGTCTCCTGCACCTGGGCCAGGGCCGGCAGGGTGCGTTGCACATATATATCGTTGGCTGTTTTCATGCCGCCAAGGTCTTTAACGGCTTCGCCCCGGATGCTGCCGAGAATATGCTCAATTTCATGCAGGGCGGGCAGGGTGACGGTGGTTAATATCTCGCGGCTGCGGGCCTTGTCATTGGCCTGCCAGTATTTTTTGAGATCCAACACCGACTGGTGGAGTTTTTCATGGGGCGAGATAAGGCTTTTGATGGCAGGATCAAGTTCCGGTTCAATGGCGATGGCATTGCGGGCGCCATCGCCGTAAAGCCAGGCGCCGAGCCTGCATTTATGGGGATCCGTCTCAACGTCAAAATCCGTGGCAACGCCGTTAAACACATCATTAATCTTATCGATAAAACGCAGATGATCGATCTCCAACTCAGCCAGAACCGACGGCAGGTTGGGATCGGCAAGGTGAAAATTCTTTTTTATGTCCGCGGCTGAGGTATGCAGATCGTAATGAACCTTTTCAATTGCCTGCAGATACGGGGCGATGGAGGGAATCCTTTGTTCAGCTTCCTTGCGCTGCCCCCCATACAGCCATTGGCCAAAGGCGCACTGGTGATCGTCAACCTGCACATCCAGCTCCTGCTTGCTGTTTTCCGTCAAAAAGGAACTGACTTTTTTCATCCAGTTGAGATGGGCGATTTCAGCCGCAGCAATATCGGCCCGCATGCTGTTGCCCTCAATAACCTCATGGGCGTTAAAGACGATATTCTTGATACCGGCATAGGAAACCAGGCCGATAACCGCGGTCATGATTAAAATGAGTCCGAACGCCACGCCAAGTTTGAGAGCAAGCGAGAGATCCTTCCACTGCATCAACATATCCTCCTGGAATTCATTAAATTTTGATCGACCACCAAGGATATCACAGAAAAAAATGGAAAATCAATTTTTTACCTCAAAATTTGGCGCCGCAGCCCTTTTCAATCTCTTTCACTTCATTTAAATAATAGGCATTCCGCCTTCCCAACATATTCATGCCGCACATATACAGAAGAGCTGCATGATTTTTTTGCGGAAAAGCAAATTTTCTTTTGCATGATTATTGTTTTCGGGGAATAAATGATGCCCTCATTGGCCGGCAAAGGCAGCGACATGGTCCCTGCCCTGTCAAAAAGATAAAAAGAAATTCCTGCCCTCCAAAACACATGCCCCTGTCACTTGCCGACCTCTTCACCAGAACCACCAAGGTTCCCACCCCGGCCCTCATGTTTCAGGGCACCTGTTCCAATGCGGGAAAATCAATCCTCACCACGGCCCTGTGCCGCATTCTGCTGCAGGATGGGGTATCGGTTGCGCCTTTCAAATCCCAGAATATGTCGCTCAACTCCTTTGTTACCAGAAATGGTGAAGAAATGGGCCGGGCCCAGGTGGTGCAGGCCCAGGCGGCCCGTCTTGAGGCGGATGTCCGCATGAACCCGGTGCTGATCAAACCAAACAGCGATACCGGCAGCCAGATCATTGTCATGGGCAGACCGGTGGGCAACATGAACGTGGCAAATTACCTCGAATACAAGCCAAAGGCATTTCTGGCGGCCACCCGGGCCTTTGATGCCCTGGCCGCGGAGCATGACGTCATCATCATGGAAGGAGCGGGCAGCCCGGCGGAAGTGAACCTCAAACACCACGACATAGTCAACATGCCCATGGCCCGCTATGCCGGGGCCAAGGTGCTGCTGGTCGGCGACATCGACCGGGGCGGCGTCTTTGCCTCCCTGCTCGGCACCATGGAAATTCTTGATTCCTGGGAGCGGGAACTGCTCTGTGGCTTTGTCATCAACCGCTTCCGGGGCGACAGATCCCTGCTGGACGACGCCCTGGCCTTTACCGAAAAGCGGACAGGCAAACCGGTGCTCGGGGTCATCGACTTTATCCCCGGACTGGGGCTGCCGGAAGAAGACTCCGTTAGCTTTAAAAACGGCATTTACGATGGCAGACTGAGCCAGGAAAAGGTGGTGGAAATTGCCCTGATCGATCTGCCCCATATCGCCAATTTTACCGACATTGAACCCTTTCTGGCCGAGCCTGATGTCTGCCTGCGCATTGTTCGCAAGGCCGATGATCTCGGCACCCCGGCAGCGATCATTCTGCCCGGCAGCAAAAATGTGGCCGCCGATCTCGCCTGGCTGAAACATTCAGGGCTTACCGCAAAAATATCCGCCCTGGGTCGAAACAACACCCCCATCATCGGCATCTGCGGCGGCTTTCAGATGCTGGGCCGCCGGATCCAAGACCCCCTTGGCCTGGAATCTGCGCGAAAATGCATCAATGGCCTCGGCTTCCTTGACCTGGAAACCGTGCTGGCCCCGGACAAGACCTTGACCCGCCAGCAGGGAACCCATCGGCTCTCCGGCCTCGCCATCCGGGGTTATGAGATCCACCACGGCCAAACCTTCTCATCCGCCCCCCCCCTTCTCCATTTTTCCGACGGCAGTACCTGCGGCGTGTCATCCGATGACGGCCTGATCTGGGGCGCTTACCTGCACGGCATCTTTGACGACGACCACTTCCGCCGCTGGTTTCTTGACGGGCTGCGCCGCAAACAGGGACTTGCCCCCATGGGCAGGGTCTGCGCCCCTTATGACCTGGAGCCGGCTTTTGACCGGTTGGCCGCTACAGTAAGGGCTCAGCTTGACCTGGCACAGGTCTATCGCCTGCTTGGCCTATGATCCCGCCGGCCCTGCAGATCATTCTTGCCGCCTTGCTCGACCAGCTCTGGGGCGACCCCCGCTGGCTGCCCCACCCGGTCCGGCTCATCGGCTCGGCCGGCATCACCCTGGAGAATCTTTTCAGGAAAACCGGGCTGCCCCTGAAGGCGGCGGGCATCCTGACCCTTTTTCTCCTGCTCGCCATCTCCGGCGGGGCGGTGCTGCTCCTGCTGCACAGCGCCCAATGCCTCCATCCCCTGGCCGGAACAGCCGTGTCCATCCTCATTTTATACACCACCATCGCCGCCCGGGATCTGGCCAGGCACAGCATGGCGGTTTATGAGGCCCTGCAGAACCACGACCTTGCCGAAGCCCGGCGCAGGGTGGGGATGATTGTCGGCCGCGACACAGATCAGCTGAGTGAAGAGGAGGTTGCCCGGGCGGCGGTGGAGAGTGTGGCGGAAAGCATGGTGGACGGGGTGTGCGCCCCCATCTTTTACGCCTTTGCCGGGGGACCGGCGGCAGCAATGCTTTACAAGGCGATCAACACGGCAGATTCCATGTTCGGCTACAAAAATGACAGGTACCGGGAGTTCGGCTGGGCCGCGGCCAGGCTTGATGACCTGGCAAATTTCATCCCGGCCAGACTCACCGGCCTGCTTGTGCCGCTGGCGGCCCTACTGCTCGGACTGGACGCCGGGTCATCCTGGCGGATACTCTGGCGGGACAGGAAGAAGCACAGCAGCCCCAACTCCGGACATGGTGAGGCGGCCGTGGCCGGGGCGCTGGGCATCCGGCTCGGCGGCAGCAGCATTTACTTCGGCCGGGTGGTGGTCAAACCCACCATGGGTGACGGGCAGCAGCACCTGGCAGCAGGCCATATCCCGGCAGCCAACAGACTGATGCTCGTTACCATGTGGCTCACCCTGCTGCTGCTCTCTTTGTTTTCTTTTCTCTTTTACTGAGGCCCGAGACGGAAGAACACCCTGCTCAGGAGGCGATTTTTCTCATATCGGTAAAATATGCCGTATCCATGGTCAGAACATGATTTTTCAGCCAGACAATGAGAAACTTCAGGACATCCTGGGAGATTCCAGGCCCCTTCTCCATAAAATCTTTCTGCAGCTGTAATGTTTTCTGCACGAAATCATAATGTTGCCCGCGGTGCTTGGCAAAATCAGGATGTCCTTGGAGATAATTCTCTTCACAGCGGAAATGATAGCCCATATAATCTATCATCTCCTCAAGCACGCTTTGCAACTCATCCCTGGTATTTCCCGCGCCGAAATTCAGGACAAATTTGTTCAACAGCGTAAAAAGCTGCTGGTGCTGTCTGTCAATTTCGCTAACTCCGACGCTATAACTTTCTTCCCACTTGATCAGATCCATTTTTTTCTCCGGGTTCATCCTGCCCTATTTCTTGCCCAAGGCCTCTAATGCGGCAAGATAAGGCCCGAACAATTCGTCATAATCGCGGAACCCCTTTTTCAGCACCAGCGGAAAGGCCGAGATATCCGCTTCGTTGATTACCAGATTGGCGCTGTTGGACAAGGCCTCCAGATTGTAAAGGGTATGAAATTCCGGCCCTATCAGCACGTAAAAGATATATCTTCTCTTCGGCATGGCCAGGCCCTGTATAAAGGCATGAACCTTGGAATCGGCCAGATTCCCTTCAAAGCAGGAATGCAGAACCAGAGCGGAAAAATTTGTGAAGCGCATCCGCTCAATGGCATCCTCTGGGGTGCGCGGCACCACGGCCTTATAGCCCATGTCATCGAAATACTGAACGATATCTGCTTGAATCTGTTCGTTTTTTACCAGAATCATCACCTGCGGCACATCCTCAAGCACCTCGCCGCTGCCGAGGTCCCCCCGCTCAAGCCAGCTGCGGTCAGGGGGGCCGGGAGGCTCAGGCAGCCCATGGCCCGCAGGGGCGGCTGGCTGCTTGGCCCCCGGCTGCCGCACCGCCTTGCGGTCCTCGCTGGGCACCTCGATGGGCTTATGGCAATGGGGGCAGTTAAACTTCAGAGATTTGCCCGGCGGCAGAGCGGACACAGCCTGGTCAATCTTCTGCTGCTGGCCTTCGGTTAAGTTGAGTGTCTTGCCACAGTTGGGACATGCTGAAATCATCGGCTACCTCATACCCGGTTATTATGTCCGGCACACCAAGACAGTGCCGGAAAGATCAGGAAAATGCATCATACTTATCTTTCTTTTCCTCTTCCATGCTCAGGCCGGTAATACCGGTGGTGGTTTCACCCTTGGCGGACTTGATCATGTCAAGACCGCGGCCCATGGCACTTTTGCGTGAGCAATACGCCATGGCCGTTTCCTCGGTCACCAGCCCCTTCTCATAAAGCTGCAGAATATACTGATCAAAGGTGGTCATGCCCATGGCGGTGCCGTCCGTGATAATCTCATAAAATGTTTTCCCTTCCGACTCACCGTTCAAAATGACCTCTCTGACGCGCAGGTTCATGCCCATGATTTCAAAGGCGGCCACCCGGCCACCGCCCACCCTGGGCAGCAGCCTCTGGCAGACAATCCAGCGGATGGTGTCCACCAGCCGGTTTCTGATCTGGGGCTGCTCATCATGCTCGAACATGCCGAGACAGCGGTTGATGGTGGAGCCGGCATCCACCGTATGCAGGGTGCTGAGCACCAGATGGCCGGTTTCCGAGGCGGTGAGCCCGATCTCCATGGTTTCCCGGTCGCGCATCTCGCCCACCAGAATTACCTTGGGCGCCTGGCGCAGGGCGGCCCGCAGACCATTGGCAAAGGTATCGAAATCATTGCCCTGCTCCCGCTGGTTGAAGGTGGACTGCAGATGGGGATGGACAAACTCGATCGGATCCTCCAGGGTGACCACATGCACGGCCCGCTCATGGTTGATCTTATTCAGCAGCGCGGCCAGGGTGGTCGACTTACCTGAGCCCGTGGCGCCGGTTACCAGGATCAGGCCGTTGAGCTCATCCGACATCCTGTTCATCGCCGGCGGCAGATTCAGGCTCTTGATGGTGGGAATCTCGGTGGGCAATTTTCTTAATACGGTTGAAAGATTGGTTTTCTGGGAAAAGACATTGACCCTGAACCTGGCCTTTTTCCCCAGCCAGTAGGAAAGGTCGCAGGAGCCGGTGGTGGCCAGGTTCTTGAGCAGCCGCTTATTACCGCCGATGACGTTAAGGGCGAACACCTCGGACTGAAAGGGGGTAATATGCGCCACCTCGGGCTTGACCTTTACCGGGGTAAGCACTCCCGAGGTTTCCACCTGCAGCGGCTTGTCCACCGTGACATTGAGATCGGAAACATTGTCATAGGTCTCAAGCATACAGGCAATCCAGTAATCTATTTCAGGCTGTTTCATGCTGTCCTCCGAATTTGAACGCAACAAACGCTACATTTTCTCTTCTTTCAAGAGCAGAAAATACAGTGCCCCCGGCTGCTTCATCACTCCCGCGGCTCTGGCCGCATAGTCATCCCCGCCGAGAAATAAATCCACCCGGCCTGGGCCTCTGATGGCGGCTCCGGCATCCTGATTGACCACAAAACGGTGCAGCGATTTCCAGCCGGTCAGGGCTCCATCGTCAGCAAAAACCGGCAGCTCGGTTTCCAGATAGCCCACCATGGGGCCCGGAAAGCAGACACTATCCACGGCAAGGGAACGCCCGGCCGTCAACGGCTGGCCCATATTGCCCGCCGGTCCCTCATCGGCTGTTTCCCCTTGAGCGGAGGAGAGCGAAAAAAAGATGTATCTGTCATTATGGTGCAGAATCTCCCGCAGCTCATCGGCATGATCATGGAGATAGGAGATGATTTTCGGCATGGTCACCTCTTCCAGGGTCATGACGCCGCGGTCCACCAGCAGCCGGCCGATACTCTGATACCTTCTGCCGTTACTGGCGGCAAAATGCACTTTCTGCACGGACCCGTCCGGCAGCCTGATTCTACCGGAGCCCTGCACATGCAGGATAAAAACCTCCACCGGGTCAGCCAGATAGATAATTTCCCGGCCCTGCAGCAGATTGCCGTTTTCAATCTCCGCCCGGGTCCAATAAGGTACCATGCGCCCATTCTCCAGCCGGCCCGCCTCATTACCCTCCTGATTTTCAGCCGGCAAAAGCAGATCCTGCGGAACCTGATAAAGAGGGTAGACAAAGGGAAATTGTCTCGTCAGGCTGCCGGCAAAAAAGGGCTCATAGTAGCCGGTAACAAGCATTTGCCCTGCGCCATCAGAGCCTTGCGCCCGGCAGACCTCAAAATTGTCAAAAAGAAAGGCCTGGAAATCCGCTTCATTGGTGTAACTCTCCACCCCCCGCAAAAATGTGGCCAGTGATTTCTGCAGCCACTGGGCGGAATAAACCCGGCCACACAAGGCAAACTGCCGCTCCCCGTCGGTCAGAGCCAGGGCGGCCGCGCTCCTCTCCACACTTTTCTGCAAATCCCGCAGGCCGGAATCATCCAGCAAAAGAGGCATGCTGCCCGGAGCAACCGGCTTGAGTGCCGCATCACAGGCCGCTGCGGGGATCGCCGGAGCGGACAGCAGCAGCATGGCGGCGGTGACGGCAATAACATATCCCGCCAGGCTGCCCGCCGGAACATGCCACTTCTGCCGCAAAAATCGCCTGAACATCTGCCTCGTCGCTTTCCCCAGCCGGTGGGGGCATATTTTTTTGAGATATTTTATGAGCTTGGCCGGGAAGAACATGGCCGATTTCATTTTTACCCTTACTCATCCGTCAGTATAGCAAGAAGAAATCTTTCATTCCATTGCTTCCTGCATTTTGTATTACCGATAAATTTTCTTCTTGACACAAAACAGATGCTCAAGCATAGAGGTTAAGGTTGAATCAGGTAAAATAAAAAAAGAACCTCTTTCTCTTTTTTTTAACTTGACCACAGGCAACCCCACTGGTTATCAAGGGAAGGCATTTCTTAGGTATCTCTACCTTCGGTACGTTTACCGGCAATTTTTTTATCTATATTAAATCATACATAGTAATTTTTCAGGGAGGCAAAATGAGCGCTGAAGAAACTAAAATTGAAAGCCTGATGACTGAAGAAAGGATTTTCCTTCCCCCGGCTGACCGGCAGGCCCAGGCTTATGTGAAAAGCATGGATGAATACCGGGCCCACTACAAAAGATCCATGGAAGACCCGGAAGGATTCTGGGCTGAACGGGCTGAAGAGCTTATCAGCTGGGATAAAAAATGGGACAAGGTGCTTGATGCCGACCTCCACAAACCGGAAATCAAATGGTTCGAGGGCGGGAAACTCAATATCGCCTACAACTGCCTTGACCGTCATCTGACCAATGGCCGCCGCAACAAAGCAGCCCTTATCTTTCAGGGCGAGCCCGAGGATGATGTCAGAATTTACACTTACCAGATGCTGCACCGGGAGGTCTGCCGTTTTGCCAACGTATTAAAAAAATACGGCATTAAAAAAGGCGACCGCGTTTCCGTCTACCTGCCGATGATCCCGGAGCTCGCCATCTCACTGCTGGCCTGTGCGCGGATCGGCGCCATCCATTCGGTTGTTTTCGCCGGATTTTCGGCCCACAGTCTGCGCAGCCGCGTGCAGGACTGCGAAGCAAAGATCCTCATCACCGCGGATGCCGTT
>JALNXE010000002.1 GCA_023230525.1 Desulfobulbaceae bacterium | reverse complement strand
GCATCAGGAGGGGGCGGCGGCCGGTGTCCGTCCCCAGGCGCGCCATGGCATTTGAACTCCTCTTTCTGTTCATCGGTGAGTACGGTCTGCAGCTTCGCAAAGAAATCGTCCCTGGCCATATGGGGATCCTTCTGCAAGACCTGAAACTGTTCCCGGTTCAGCCCATAGCGCGCCAGGATCTCCTCCTCCCGCTGGGCGGACTCCTCCATGAAGGCGCGGACCGTGATGCTCTGCTCCTCCGTCAAATCAAGCTCATGCTGCAGGCGCTCCAGTATCCGTTCCGGAGTTAAAGGTCCTTCCGGGCGGAAACCGGCCCGGGCAAAAACGCTCATGATCAGTAAAGCTGCGACGACCGTAAAACCCCACATCAATCTTTCAGTCATTTTTTTTGTTTTCATGGAAACCTCCCCAATAAAGATGAATCATTATCTGCCTGTGACCGCAACCTACACCAGGCATGAGATTCCTGCCGTTAAGCTACTGTTAACCCATGTAAAGATTTGTAAGGGCGTTTCCGGGAAAATCTGGGCAAAAAAACAAATTTTGCCGCTTGACTAAATTTGATCATACGGATAAATTAGGTCGCAAGATCAAATTTCAACATCCCATATAACAGAGATCATGGCAACCTACGAAACCAGTTTAAAAACCAGGGAAGCATTGATTAACGCCGCGGGTCAGCTGGCGGCGGAGAAGGGATTCGCCTCCGTGTCCACCCGGGCCATCGCCGACCTGGCCAAGGAAAATGTCGGCAGCATCCACTACCACTTCGGCAGCAAGGAAAAGCTGTTTAAGGCCATGGTGCAGACCGTGGTGCAGGTATGGAAGGACAATCCGGTCAGCGAACTGCTCAAACAGTATGACACGGATACCCCCCAGGGGCAGGCCCAGGCCATCCGCGCCATTGTGCACCGCAATATCGCGCTGCTCTTTGGACGGGAATTACCAATCTGGCACTGCCGGGTTATTTTCCAGGTCGTGCACAAAAAAGGCCCACTACGGGAGATATTTAAAAATGAACTGATCACACCATCGCATAACACCATAAAAACATTGTTAAAACGCATCAACCCGGCCATTGACGACAAGGAAGCCTTTCTGCGCATTTTGACCATGAATACGCCGGTATTTTTCCATGCTGACCGCATGGATTTCATCCTGGAATCCCTGGGGGAGAAGCGTTACAGCGCCGAATATCTGCAGAAACTGGAAGAGGTCATTGTGCTGCAGACACAGCTGTCGCTTGGTCTCCCGCCCAGCTGACCGGGCAGAAATACATTTACAATTCTTTACGGTAAGCCATACCGCGGGAAGATATAGTGGCATCGTCTGGAGCATTCGTAAAAAATCTGTTTTTTTACTACAGAGCACACTGAGATCACAGAGAACATTTTTATTACAGTTAATTAACTCTGCGGGCTCTGCGCGCTCGAGATAATCTTATTTGAGGCATATCAATTCATGAAAACGACTGAAAAAATCAAACTGATCGCCCTGGCGGGAGTTCTGGCCGGCCTACTCATGATGACCGGTTGCGGACAACAATCCACCGCCAACGCGCCGCCGGCAGCCGGCAGCCCCCCCCCTGAGGTCGGGGTGGTGACCGTGACCCCCGAACCCGTCACTTTGACCACGGAGCTGTCCGGCCGCACCGCGCCCCACCTGATTGCCGAGGTGCGGCCCCAGGTGGGCGGCATCGTCCAGCAGCGCCTGTTCACCGAGGGTTCCGACGTGCGGGCCGGGCAGTTGCTCTACCAGATCGACCCCGCCCTTTACCGGGCCGACTACGCCAGCGTCAAGGCGGCCCTGGCCAGGGCCGAAGCCAATCTCGCGCCGGTCCGGCTCAGGGCCGAACGGTATGGGGAGCTGGTAAAAATTAATGCGGTCAGCCAGCAGGACTATGATGATACCCAGGCGGCGCTCAAGCAGGCCGAGGCGGAGATCGCAGCCGCCAGGGCGGCCCTGGAGATTGCCCGCATCAACCTGGACTATACCAGCGTCAAGGCGCCGATTTCCGGCCGCATCGGCCGCTCGTCAGTCACCACCGGCGCCCTGGTCACCGCCAGCCAGACCGAACCCCTGGCCACCATCCAGCAGTTCGATTCCATGTACGTGGATATCACCCAATCCACCGCCGACCTGCTGCGCATGAAACAGAACCTGGCCAGCGGCCTGCTGCAGGACGGCGGGGAAGCACAGACCAGGGTCAAGCTGCTGCTGGAGGACGGCACCCCCTACCCCCTTGACGGGATTTTGAAATTCTCCGAGGTCACCGTGGACCAGAGCACCGGCTCCGTCACCCTGCGCGCCATCTTCCCCAATCCGCAGCTGCTGCTGCTACCGGGCATGTTCGTCCGCGCCATTGTGACCGAGGGGATGAACGAGCAGGCGATTCTGGTGCCCCAGCGGGGGGTCACCCGTAATCCTGCCGGCAACGCCATGGTCATGGTGGTGGGGGCGGAAGAGAAGGTGGAACCACGGGTCATCAAGGTGGCCCAAACGGTTGGCGACAGCTGGCTGGTCAGCGAAGGCCTGCAGGCGGGCGAACGGGTTATCCTGGAAGGGATCCAGAAGGCCCGTCCCGGCACGGCGGTCAAGGCGGTGCCGTTCGGAGCAAAGCCGGAAACAGCTCCCGTCGCGGCAAAATAGGTGGAGAGGTGGATAGGTGTTTAGTCTGCAGGTATTTAAGTACAGACTAAAAGACTAAACACCTGAACAGCTAAACCGCTAAACCGCTTCAGACTAATAGACTAAACAGCTAAACCGCTTCTGTACGCAAGGAGACTTTTCATGCCCCGTTTTTTCATTAATCGCCCCATCTTTGCCTGGGTAATCGCCATCATGGTCATGCTGGCCGGCCTGCTGGCCATCAAGACCCTGCCGGTCTCCCAGTATCCGCCGATTGCCCCGCCGCAGATCACCATCAACGCCATGTATCCCGGCGCCTCGGCCCAGACGGTGCAGGATACCGTGACCCAGGTCATCGAACAGAAGCTGAACGGCATCGACAACCTGATCTACATGTCCTCCACCAGCGACTCGGCCGGCGCCGTGGCCATTAACCTGACCTTCAAGGCCGGTACGGACCCGAACATCGCCCAGGTGCAGGTGCAGAACAAACTGCAGCTTGCCACCCCGCTCCTGCCGCAGGTCGTGCAGAAACAAGGAATTTCGGTGGTCAAATCCACCAAGAACTTTCTGATCATTGTGGGACTCGTCTCCGAGGACGGCTCCATGGGCCGTTACGAATTGACCGACTACATGGTGGCCAATATCCAGGACATCATCAGCCGGGTGGAAGGGGTCGGCGAGGTGCAGATCTTCGGCTCCCAGAACGCCATGCGCATCTGGCTCAATCCGGACAAGCTGAACAACTTTCACCTGACCCCCAATGACGTGACCGCGGCCCTGCTGGCGCAAAACGCCCAGGTCTCGGCCGGCCAGTTTGGCGGCAGCCCCGCCGTTCACGGACAGCAGTTGAATGCCACCATCACGGCCCGCACCCTGCTCCAGACCCCGGATCAGTTCAATGACATCATCCTGCGCACCAACAGCGACGGTTCCACGGTGAGGCTCAGGGATGTGGCCGAAGCCAAAATCGGCACCGAGAACTACGACGTCGAGGCACGCTACAAAGGAAAACCCCTGGGCGGCATGGCGATTCGGCTGGCCGCCGGCGCCAACGCCCTGGACACGGGTGACCGGATCAAGGCCAAGATGGTGGAGCTGTCGAAATATTTCCCCCCAGGCATGGAGGTGGTCTATCCCTACGACACCACCCCCTTTGTCAAGATCTCCATCGAAGAGGTGGTGCAGACCCTGATTGAGGCGGTCTGCCTGGTCTTTATCATCATGTTCCTGTTCCTGCAGAATATCCGGGCCACCCTGATCCCCACCATCGCGGTGCCGGTGGTGCTGCTGGGCACCATGGGCGTGTTGTCGGTCGCAGGTTTTTCCATCAACACCCTGACCATGTTCGCCCTGGTAATTGTCATCGGTCTGCTGGTGGACGACGCCATCGTCGTGGTCGAGAACGTGGAACGGATCATGGCCGAGGAGGGACTGTCCCCCCATGACGCCACCATCAAATCCATGGGACAGATCACCAGCGCCCTGTGGGGCATCGCCACCGTGCTGACCGCGGTCTTCCTGCCCATGGCCTTTTTCGGCGGCTCCACCGGGGTTATCTACCGTCAGTTTTCCGTCACCATCATCTCCGCCATGATCCTGTCGGTAATGGTGGCCATGATCCTGACCCCGGCCCTTTGTTCCACCCTGCTCAAACCCGTGGAAAAGGGACATGAGGCGTGCGAGAGCGGCTGGTATTGCCCTTTCTTCCGCTGGTTCAACAAATGCTTTGACCGGGCCAGGGGGCAGTATGAACGAATCGTCGGCCGCTCTTTCGGCCAGCCGGTGCGTTACCTGGTGGTCTACGGCGCCATTGTCGCTGCCATGGCCTTCTTTTTCCTGCGTCTCCCCACCGCCTTCCTGCCGGATGAGGATCAGGGATTCATTATCTGCCAGATCCAGTTGCCGGCCGGCGCCACCCAGGAGCGGACCATCAAGGTGATTGAGCAGCTCGAGCACCATTTCCTGGAGAATGAAAAACAAGCAGTGGAGGCGCTGGTCACGGTCGCCGGCTTTTCCTTTGCCGGTCGCGGCCAGAACATGGGACTGGCTTTCGTGAAGCTCAAGGACTGGAAGCTGCGCAAGTCCGCTGACCTCAAGGCCCCGGCCGTGGCAGGCCGGGCCATGAAAGCGTTCTCGCAGTTTCGGGATGGTCTGGCCTTTGCCTTCTCCCCGCCGGCGGTGATAGAACTGGGTCAGGCCAATGGTTTTGACTTTCAGCTGCAGGACCGTGGCGGCCTGGGGCATGCAAAGCTGATGGAGGCCCGCAACCAGCTGCTGGGCATGGCCATGAAAAACCCCAAGCTGATTGCCGTGCGGCCGAACGGTCAGGATGACTCCCCCCAGTTCAAGCTGGATATCGATGATGTACGGGCCGGGGCCCTGGGCATCACCCTGGCGGACATCAACAATGTTCTCACCACCGCCTGGGGCAGTACCTACGTCAACGATTTCATCCAGAACGGCAGGGTCAAGAAGGTCTATCTCCAGTCCGAGCCAAAGTACCGGATGCTGCCCGAGGATATCAACAGCTGGCATGTCAGCAACAAAAGCGGACAGATGGTGCCGTTTTCCGCCTTTTCCACCGCCCACTGGCAGTATGGCTCGCCCCGTCTGGAACGCTATAACGGTATTCCCTCGGCGGAAATCATGGGCCAGGCGGCGCCGGGGGTGAGCACCGGCGAAGCGATGGCCGAAATGGAAAAGATAGCCGCCCAGCTGCCGGTTGGCATCGGTTATGAGTGGACCGGCCTCTCCTATGAGGAAAAACAGGCGGGCAAACAGGCCACGGCCCTCTATGCCATCTCGCTGCTGGTCGTTTTCTTGAGCGTGGCGGCACTCTATGAGAGCTGGACCATTCCCTTTGTCAATCTGCTCATGCTGCCGCTCGGTCTGGTGGGGGCGGTTACCGCGGTGACCCTGCGGGTGCTGCCCAATGACGTCTATCTGCAGATCGGTCTGCTGACCACCGTGGGGCTTTCCACCAAGAACGCCATCCTGATCATCCAGTTCATCAAGGAACAGCTGCATCAGGGCCATGACCTGGTCGAGGCAACGCTCACGGCGGTGAAGATCAGGCTGCGTCCGGTCATCATGACCTCCCTGGCCTTCTTCTTCGGCACCCTGCCCCTGGCCCTTACCAAGGGAGCAGGAGCCGCGGCCCAGAACGCCATCGGCACCGCCGTCACCGGCGGACTTCTCTCGGCCACCTTTATCGACCTGCTTTTTATTCCATTTTTCTTTGTGCTGGTTTCCCGCCTTTTCAGCAGAAAGCGGCATCCTGCAACAGCAGTCAGCGCCGCTACCCCGGAGGTGCATTGAAATGAAAAAAATGTCAAAAACCTTATGTAGACTCGCAGGCAAGATCAGGAGGCGGGCGACCACGAGGGTCGCCCCTACGAGGCGCGCAGGGTTGCACTTCCCGGTGCTCCTCGCCGCCCTCTGTCTGAGCGGCTGCACGAACCTGGCCCCGCTTTACACCCGGCCCGCCGCCCCCGTGCCGGACGCCTGGCCTGACGGCCCGGCCTACCAGCAGGGAATTACCCCCACCGGCAAAACCGCGGTTGACATTGCCTGGCAGGAGTTCTTCCGTGACCCGCAACTGCAGGAACTGATCGCTCTCGCCCTGAAGAATAACCGCGACCTGCGCGTGGCGGCCCTCAACATCGAGCGGTCGCGGGCCCAGTACCGGATCCAGCGGGCCGAGCTCTTTCCGCAGGTTGACGGCACCGCAGCGGGCAGCGGCCAGCGGGTGCCGGAGAGCCTTTCCGGCACCGGTAAGGCCAAAACCATCCACCAGTACAGTGTCGGCCTTGGCGTCAGCTCCTATGAACTGGACCTGTTCGGCCGGGTGCAAAACCTGAAGGACCAGGCCCTGGAGGAGTTTCTCGCCACCGAGCAGGCGCGGCGGTCCATACAGATCAGCCTGGTGGCCGAGGTGGCCGCAAACTACCTGAACCTGGCCGGCGACCGCGAGCGTCTGCAACTGGCCCGGGATACCATGGAGGCCCAGCAGGCCACCTTTCAGCTGATCAAGCGCCGCTTTGAACTGGGCGCTTCCTCCGAGCTGGACCTGCGGCAGGCGCAAACCAGGGTTGATGCGGCGCGGGTGGATATCGCCCGCTACACCACCCTGGTGGCCCAGGACGAAAACGCCCTTACGCTGGTGCTCGGCTCCCCGGTTCCAGCGGGGTTGCTCCCCCAGGCCCTTGACGAAAACCTCACTGCGGTGCAGGACATCGCGCCGGGTCTGCCGTCCGGGATGCTGCTTGCCCGCCCCGATGTCCTGGCCGCCGAAAACCAGCTTAAAGGTTACAATGCCAACATCGGCGCGGCCCGGGCCGCCTTCTTCCCGCGCATCACCCTGACCGGCTCCGTGGGCCTTGCCAGCGACGAGCTGTCCGGGCTCTTCCAGTCCGACTCGGGGGCCTGGTCCTTTGCGCCGCAGATCACCCTGCCGATCTTCGACGCCGGCAGCAATCAGGCCAAGCTCAAGGTGGCGGAGGTGGATCGCGATATCGCCGTGGCCCGTTACGAGAAGACCATCCAGACCGCCTTCCGCGAAGTGGCCGACGCCCTTGCCCAGCGAGGCACCATCGACGACCAGATGGCGGCGCAGCGGTCGCTTACCGAGGCCACCGAAGCCAGTTACCTTCTCTCCCGGGCGCGCTACGAACAAGGAATTGACAGCTATCTCACCGTGCTCGATTCCCAGCGTTCCTTGTATAGCGCGCAGCAGGATCTGATCGCCACCCGTTTGACCCGGCAGCAGAATCTGGTGACTTTATATAAAGTGCTGGGAGGGGGAGCCGCCCAATGACCAGGGCGATTCATTGCAGGGGCGGTTCGCAAACCGCCCCTACGGTCAAGAACAACGAAACAGGCAAGCGACTTGCCATGAAAAACATGCCGGAATAACGGCCAAACCCACCCGGTTCATCACGGAAACAGCCTATGCAGAAAAATTATCCATTGATAGCCATTGCCGCAGCGGCCCTGCTCAGCCTGGCCGGCTGCGCTGCAGTGGGGCCTGATTACGCACCGCCGCAGACCAGCGCCCCGGCCGGCTGGCACACGGAGCTCAGGCAGGGCCTGTCAGCTGAAACCAGGGACCCGCAGCTGCTGGCCGGCTGGTGGACCACCCTGAACGATCCGCTCCTCACCGGACTCATTATCCAGGCGGTGAACAACAACCTCGATCTGAAGCAGGCCACGGCCAGGGTGCGTGAGGCCCGCGCCCGCCGCGGCATCAGCCGGGCCGGAGAGTTCCCCACCCTGGACGCCAGCGGTACGGCCACCAGGAGCAAGAGCAGCGGCAGTGCCGCGACGAACAGTTTCTATTCCGTGGGTTTTGATGCCGGCTGGGAGGTGGATATCTTCGGCGGGGTGCGGCGCGCGGTGGAGGCGGCGGAGGCGGATCTGGCCGCAAGCCGGGAGGATCTGCGGGACGTGCTGGTGTCGCTCAGCGCCGAGGTGGCCCTTAATTACCTGGATACCCGCACCTATCAGTCCCGCCTGGCCGTGGCCGAGAGTAACCTGGCCATCCAGCAGCAGACCTTTGATCTGACCCAGTCCCGCTGCCGGGCGGGATTAAGCGATGAACTGGCCCTGCAGCAGGCCCGTTACAATCTGGAAAGCACCCAGGCCCAGATCCCTACCCTGCGCAGCGGCCTGGAAGAGGCGAAAAACCGGCTGGCCGTGCTGACCGGCCAGGCTCCCGGCGGGGTGCATGAACTGCTGGCCCAAACCCAGCCGATCCCGGTCATCCCGCCCACCGTGGCGGTGGGGGTGCCGGCCGAGACCCTGCGCCAGCGGCCGGATATCCGCCGGGCGGAACGCACTCTCGCGGCCCAGACCGCCCGCATCGGGGTGGCCACGGCGGATCTCTATCCCAAATTCCGGCTGACCGGCTCCATCGGCCTGGAATCCCTCAAATCCGCCGAGCTGTTCAAATCCGCAAGTGAGGCCTGGAACATCGGCCCCTCGGTTTCCTGGAACATTTTCGATGCCGGCGCCATCAGGCAGAACATAGAGGTGCAGTCCGCCATTGGGGAGCAGTATCTGCTGGCCTATGAAGCGGCAGTGCTGGGCGCCCTGGAAGAGGTGGAAAACGCCCTCACCGCCTATGCCGAAGAGCAGCTGCGCCGTGAGCGGCTGGTTGCCGCGGTGGATGCCGCCCGCCAGGCCGAAAACCTTGCGGCAATCAAGTACGATGCCGGTCTGGTTGATTTCACCACCGTGCTGGATGCCCAGCGCTCCCTGCTCTCCTTTGAGGACCAGCTGGCCCAAAGCGACGGCACCGTCACCTCCAACCTGATCCGGCTCTACAAGGCCCTGGGTGGAGGCTGGAGTTCTCCGCCGGCCCAGCTTCCCCCGGAAAAAGGATAAAAAAATGAGTAACACCGACCAATCCCATAACGCGGATCTGAAAAAATCATTGGCCCTGGGACCTGCCCCCAAAAGGGGCAGATATCTGAAACACCTGCTGGTCTGGGGCCTGCTGGCCCTGGTGCTCATCTTTGCCGCTGTCAGATGGGGCATGGGACAGAACGGCTCGAAGACAGAATACAAAACCACGGAGGTGCAGCGCGGCAATCTCACCGTCACGGTCACCGCCACCGGCAACCTGGAACCGACCAATCAGGTGGAGGTGGGCTCCGAGGTTTCCGGCACCATTGCCTCGGTGCTGGTGGATTACAACGACACGGTCAAGGCCGGCCAGGTGCTGGCCCGGCTGGATACCACCAAGCTCGAGGGCCAGGCGAACCAGTCCCGCGCCGCGTTGGAATCGGTGCGGGCCAACCTGCTGCAGGCCCAGGCCAGCCTGCTTGAAGCCGAAAATGAGCTGAAGCGGCTTACCCATGTCCGGCAGCTCAGCGGGGGCAAGGTGCCTTCCGTGCTGGATTTCGATACCGCCGAGGCGACCCTCAAACGCGCCCGGGCCGTGGAGGCCATGATCCGGGCCAATATCGTCGAGGCGGAGGCAAAACTCCTGGTGGACCAGACCAATCTGAAAAAGGCCATCATCATCTCGCCGGTCAACGGGGTGGTTCTCATCCGCAGCGCGGAGCCGGGCCAGACCGTGGCCGCCTCGCTGCAGTCCCCGGTGCTGTTCACCCTGGCCGAGGATCTGACCAAGATGGAGCTGCAAGTTGACGTGGATGAGGCTGACGTGGGCCAGGTCAAGAACGGCCAGCAGGCCACCTTCACAGTGGATGCATACCCGGACCGCACCTTTCCCGCCCAAATCACCCAGGTGCGTTACGGCGCCCAGACCGCCGAGGGAGTGGTGACCTATCTCACCGTGCTCAACGTGGACAACTCCGACCTCTCCCTGCGGCCCGGCATGACCGCCACGGCGGACATTGTGGTCCAACAGATCAACGATGTCCTGCTGGTGCCCAACGCCGCTCTGCGTTATGCCCCGCCCCAGCAGGAGAAAGAGAAGGTCGAAACCGAAGGCGGCAGTCTGCTCAGCAAGCTGTTCCCCCGGCCTTCCCAAACCAGGCCCAAGAAAACCGATGACAGCGGCACTAAGAAAAAGCAGCGGGTCTGGACCCTGCGGGACAACCAGCCCGTGGCCATCCCCATTACCACCGGCGCCACCAGCGGCATCATGACCGAGATCAAGAGCGGCGAGGTGACCGCCGGCCTGCCGCTGATCATCGAAGAATTCAGCAAAGGGAAATAACCATGACAGCTCAGGCAGAGACAGAGCGTCATTCCCTGGTGGAACTGCAGGCGGTAACCAAGGTGTACGGCAGCGGCACGGCCGCCATGCAGGCCCTGCGCGGCATTGACCTGCGCATCGACGCGGGTGAATTCGTGGCCGTCATGGGACCGAGCGGTTCCGGCAAATCCACCTGCATGAACATCCTGGGTTGTCTGGATACCCCCACGGGCGGCAAATATCTGTTCAGGGATATTGAGGTCGGGGCATTGACCAGAAATGAGCGGGCCATGCTGCGCCGTCATCATCTCGGCTTTGTGTTCCAGGGCTTCAATCTGCTGAACCGCACCTCGGCCCTGGAAAACGTCGAACTGCCGCTCATCTACCGGGGCATCAAGGCCGCGGAACGCCACAGCCGGGCAAGCCGGGCGCTGGCCGCCGTGGGCCTGGCCGGCTGGGAACACCACACGCCGGGCGAGCTTTCCGGCGGCCAGCAGCAGCGGGTGGCCATCGCCCGGGCCATTGTCACCGAACCGGCCGTGCTGCTGGCCGACGAGCCCACCGGCAACCTGGACACGGCCCGCAGCATCGAGATCATGGAGCTGCTCACCGCCTTCAACCGGGACCAGGGCATCACCATCATCATGGTTACCCATGAGCAGGACATGGCCCGGTTCGCCAGGCGCGTGGTGCATTTCCGGGACGGCCTGGTCTGGGCGGACCAAATAAACGGGGAGGCGCACTGATGCTGACCAACACCCTGCTTCTCGCCCTGCGGGAAATCCGGCGCAACGTGCTGCGCTCCTTTCTCACCATCCTGGGCATTGTCATCGGCGTGGCCGCGGTCATCGTCATGGTCACCATCGGCAGCGGCGCCACGGCCCAGGTCACCGAACAGATAGCCAGCCTGGGCAGCAACCTGCTCATGGTGCGGGTCGGCCAGCACATGGGGCCGGGCCAGACCACTGCCGCACCCCCCTTTGACCTGGACGACAGCCAGGCCATATTAAGGGAGATACCCGCCGTGACCGAAGTCGCCCCCTCCTCCTCCCAGCGGCTCACCGCTGTTTACGGCAACGAAAACTGGTCCACCACGGCCACCGGCATTGACAACAAGTTCTTTACGGTGCGCAACTGGGCTGTGCAGTCCGGCCGCCGGTTTCTCGACACCGAACTGCGGGCCGGCAAGGCGGTCTGCGTTATCGGGGCCACGGTTGGCAAGGAACTGTTCGGCGAAATGAACCCCATTGACAGCAGTATCCGGCTGGGCAGTTTCTCCTGCCAGGTTATCGGCGTGCTGGAGGCCAAGGGCCAGTCCACCTTCGGCTCGGATCAGGACGATCTCATCCTTTTGCCGCTGCGCACCTTCCAGCGGCGGATTTCCGGCAATCAGGACATCAGCCTGATGCAGGTGTCGGTGGCCGAGGGCAGGTCAACGGACAAGGCCAAGAGCGATATCGAGGAAGTGCTGCGCATACGGCGGCACATCGTCGGCGCAGAAAATGATAATTTTCAGGTACGGGACATGAAGGAAATCACCAAGATGCTCACCGGCACCACCCAGATCCTCACCACCCTGCTGGGCGCGGTGGCGGCGGTCAGCCTGCTGGTGGGCGGCATCGGCATCATGAACATCATGCTGGTGTCGGTGACGGAACGCACCAGGGAGATCGGCATCCGCCTGGCCATCGGCGCCCTGGAACGGGAGGTGCTGCTGCAGTTTCTGGTGGAGGCGGTGGTGCTCTCCTCCTTCGGCGGCGTGATCGGCATCCTGCTGGCCGTCAGCGGCTCCATCGGCCTGGCCCATTTGTTGAAGATTCCCTTTATCTTCAACCCCGGTATCATGGTCATCGCCTTTCTCTTTTCCGCCGCGGTGGGCATTATCTTCGGTTTCTTTCCGGCCAAAAAGGCGGCCCGGCTTGATCCCATTGACGCATTGCGGCATGAGTAGGGTTGTTGAATTGGGGGATTGCGGATTGGGGATTACCCATTCAGCCCCATGCAAATCAGCTTGTCTCCTTTTTGCAGCCTAACGAAAATCTCACTGGGAGCCGAATTTATTGGCGATCCAGCAGAGCGATTCGTTAGGCATGCCCTTTTCCTCACGCGAATGCTATGACGGTGTCCAGAATGGGCCCTCCTTGCCCAGCTTCTTCAGCGACAAGAACAGCTCCGAAGCATATTCGTTCAGTCGAGAGAGATAGTCTGGCTGTAGGCGATTCCTGTGCAAAGGCCCACTAAACGCCGTTGCCCAGTTGGACAGGGGCATGATGGACTCAGCCGAAACGGGATCATAAAGCGACCAATTCTTTACATGCTCTTCCGACCGGAAGAGATTCATGCGGCTTCAAGCCGAACCCCAGGCCACTTCTCCTGTTAAAGCCTTGGCGAGCGGAATATTCATATGTCCTACGGTCGTCGCTGGATTGACTTCGATGATCTCCTCATCACGCATACGGACGCGGATGGGTTGCCCACAATCCAGGCAACTGGTATCGATACGGATCTCCGTACCGGGGAAAAGCCAGCGCACGGCTAGCACTTCGATGCCTCACTGTCCGTACCACTTCTGTTCCCCCTTGATCGTTACCCGGTGATGTGTCGGCACGTTGGAAAAAGGCGCCCATGACTCAACGTAGTCTGTGTCTCTGACAAACCAGCAGGCAATGGAGGACTCGGCCGCCTTATGCTGCACGCGCCTGGCCTCATCTGGTTGCACCCCGAGAATTCCCGCAAGCTCGGTATAGTGCGGTGCCCGCCCAGTCTTCACAAAATGCTCCACAACAGCAGTGTAAGCTCGTTGCACCAATGCGGTTTCTTCCATATAATTTTCTCCTTACCGGTGTTGGTAACATGTAGCAGTGAGACCACTCACCCTTCCGTGGTATCACCCCCTCTTTGCCGTTCCTTGAATTCCTGTATCGAGCTCTTTGCTGGCATAACCCCGGAATTAAGCCGCGCCACGAAGTGACGGCGGCTTGAATGAATTGTTAGCGCGCACTGATGTCCTCTTCGCATCACCACATCTCATTCGCCATCTTTTTACGTCGAGCCAACTCCTTTTCACTCGGCTCGGCACTTGCGAACGAACCGGGCCGGATATCGCCATCTGGTACATAGGTACTCATCACAACGCCAGCGGTCGAAGCCTGAGAGCGAACGAGCCGTAGCGCGAGTGGCTTGGCAGTCTCGCCAAAGAGGCGCTTGCCCCGCCCCAGCACCACTGGAAAAGTCCACACGTTGTACTCGTCTATCAGTGATGCGGCCTGCAGCGTTTGCAGCAAATTGCCGCTGCCAATAATCTGCAGGTCAAGGCCAGGTTTGGTCTTGAGAGCGATGATTGCTGAGACTACATCGCCGTGGAGCAGGGTCGAGTTGTTCCAGTGGAGCTTCGTCAATGTGCGCGAGGCAACATACTTTTTTGCTGCGTTGAGCGTCCTCGCAATCGGATTGTCAACGGGCTGGTATGGCCAGTACGCTTCGAATATCTCATAGGTCCTGCGGCCAAGCACCAGCTCTCGATCCTTGCCGTCGAAACCTGATGCTGAGATGTCCATGCCTTCGACCGAATAGTTGAACATCCAGCCGCCAAGGGTAAAACCGCCAGTCGGGTCTTCTTCCGGTCCGCCGGGTGCTTGCATGATGCCGTCAAGCGACGCAAACGTAGATACGATGAGCCTTCTCATGGGAAACACTCCTTTAGTTGTTAAGAGGCGGGTCTTGGTCATGCGCGCTAATCCCGGGGCTGAGCCGCCGCGAAGCGGCCGGTTTCGTGCCCCTGGTTCCCGCGGCGCGAAGCGCCTGGAGAGCCAGTTATTAGCTAGGATAATCATAACACAACTTTATTTACCGGCCAACACGAAACAGCAAATTGACATTAACTGAAAGATATCATTATATTTTATAAATGATTTATATGTGGTTCGCGAAATATCCGATTGCCACGACTAATATACGACTCCGCGGATTAGTCACTGTCGATTTGCTGCCATATGCCGGCCTCGTGTATGCGCGGCAGACAGGTGAAGCTCCCAGCGGCTTGCCCCGAGTGTCCACCTTCCCCCCGGATTAAGAGCTTGTCCGTAAACAAGCTCTTAATATTTTTCCATTCTGCTATTAACAACTATTCTCATAATACCTATTGTATAATCAATGAAGGGAAATTACGCGAAACACAACATGGAGAACGATCATGAAAACCCTGATAATTACCCACGACATCTACGGCACGAGAGCAGAAGTTAATGCCAGAACAACTTATGAAACAGACTTCGGCGAGTGGATAGCCGAGGTGGACGCCACAGAGATCCGCAGCGCATGCGATGAGCTGTGCCGCGGCATCAAAAACTGCAGTTGTGAAACTGTGCATGGAGCAGCGGCGCAGGATGATGACGGAAAAGAATACCGCATATTGACTATTTAACTATTGGGGCAGAAAGCGGGACCTGCCGCGGTAAGCGGGGTCCCATGCCAGACCTCTGCTTCGCATTATTCAATAATTCCAGTGTATTCTTTGAAATTTATGCAGGCAACTGCCCGTAAAGAATTGAGGTGGGCGAGCCCTCGAATACTTTGCCTCCATATATGGCGGATCCTCAATATATGGAGGCAAAGTATCTCCTGCCGGCCTTATCTTCTATTTTCAAGTCATATCTAATCTCCCGTCTTTAAAGCCTAATTTTATATATTTGCCCATTTTTGCCTGCGGGCATGTTTTTTGCTTTTAGTATTTCTTATGGCCTTGGTCATTATGCAAGTGAAAGATCCATCGTGGCGGGCGGCCTGAACGCGATTGAGGTCGACTTATAGAGCTTGGGCGTTTTCTAAGTCACATGAGGCGGCAAAGCCAAAAACGCAGATGAAAAGGACTTGGCCACCAAACTCGTGAGTGACGTTCACGGTGTAAAAAAAGTAAACAACAACATGACCGTTTAGTAAACCGCGGCCAAGACCACTGGTTAGCTCTTAAAAATCAATAACCAATCGCACATGAATTGCCACGTCTTGTAACGAACCATTTAATAATAATTCAACTTTCGGAGTTGTTGAATTTTGCGAGCTTACAATAAGTTGCATGAATAAAACAGCACGCAATTCGTCATGCCGGACTTGATCCGGCATCCAGAAGCCGTCCGATAGCATAAGCACTGGATTCCGGCTGAAAGCATGCCGGAATGACGAGCGACGGCAACCCGTTACAAGGCAAAGGCTCAAATTTAAGGAGATCATGCAACATGGCACACACACAAGATAATTCAAAAACAATGAGCAGGGGAATGCAGCACATCATTGACCATGCCCATTCGCTCGTGGACGCTACTTCCGGAGAACTGGACGACCGGATCAAATCAGCCAGAGCCGCCCTGAAGGAACGTCTGGAATCAGTTAAGAACGAGTACGGGGAGCTTGAAGACAGCCTCATGGACACGGTCCAGACCGCTGACAAGTTCATTCACGTAAAACCATACTATGCCATCGGTGGCACCTTCATCGTCGGCCTGTTCCTGGGTTGGTTCATGTCCAGGAAATAGCATGGACTGGCACTGGTGATTGTTTAACCGGAAGGGAGTATGATTACCCTTCCGGTACAATCATTTGCCCGCTTCTATCTGAAGCATGAGCTGATTGTTATGCTCCCGCCTCTTATTGGCAAGGTATTCTCCCTTGTCCAGCTCATGCAGCTGCAGTGGAAAGCGCGACGTGAGGTCGTACCAGCGGCTGATCTGTTTCTCAAATCTCTGGTTCGAGGGTATTATGAGCGTATCCATATATGCCTGGATGGCAAGGTAATAACGGACCGCATTACGTTCCTCTGACCCTCTTGCCCCACCCGCATAAACGGGATCTCCTTTTTTGTCGGTGGTGATAATGCTGAAACCCTTCTTATCGCGGCCTATCGTTGCGTAATAGCCTTTCATGGCCGTGCGCGCCAGTGCACCATAACTGTAATCGTAACTGAAATGAATGAATGTCCTACCCGCATCAAGCGGTACTGCTTCGAGCCTGATCCGGTGGTCCGTGGTGAGCAGGGGCCCATTTTGGGCGGTAAGCGCGATATCCAGGTATTCAGGCTGTATTGCGCCAATGGTAAACCTGAAATCCAGTTTATATGCATCCTTGGGGGGTTGGTAATATTTGCGGCCGCTGTAAAGTGTCAGCAGCCATTGGCCGGACACTGTACGGAAGGTGCATGCTTTTATATTGAGGAGCAGTAAGTTGATATCACACCAATTTTCCGGTGCCTGAAGTGCATCCCTGACACTGTCAAAGGGGTAATCAAAAATACCGTACACATCGACGCGCATGGAACTGTATTCCTCTTTGGATTCCAGATAGAGCGGTATTCCGAATTGATTTTTCTCCAACTGAGTTTTGATGGCAGGGTATTTGTCAAGCAAGACCCTGCCGTTGATGGATAACGGCTCAGCGGCCACTACGGAATGAGGCCAGGGATAAACCGTTAGCAATATAACAAGGGCAATACATGCATGGAAGATGAACCGTTTCGTGAGGGTCATATGGATAGGGCTTATAACGTCCGCATCTGATTCCATTTCTCAATCAAGATGGAAACGAGAAGGCAAGCGAGCAGCGACGAGACAGTACATTGAAGTACGGCGACAAGCCGCACGCACAGTGCAGCCGCTGAAGTTAACGCTTGATTGAGAATGGGAATCACAACCATTTGACGAACATATGCGCAAACGCCTCCTTGATCTTTTGCATTACAGGTCTTTTTTTCCACTTATCCCATTGAATCTGGTTGGATTCCGCCAGGTCCCTGGCAAACATACTCTCCATTTCCAGCGCAAACTCACGGCTCAGGACAACCGCGTTCACCTCGTCATCACTTAAAAGGCTCCAGTAGTCCAGGTTTGTGGAGCCGACCGTTGACCAGACGCCGTCAATTACCGCGGTTTTCGCATGCAGCAGGGCGTTCCGGCGTTCATATACCTTCACCCCCGCCTGCAAGAGTGCGGTATAATTATACCGCGCTGCATTTACGGCCAGTGAAGAATCGCTGGTTGCGGGAAGAATAATCTTTACGTCCACACCGCGCCTGGCCGCAGCAGTGAAGGCATCCAATATCTGCTCGTCGGGGATAAAATAGGCATTCGTCAGATGAATGGAATTTTCTGCAAAAGTGATGGCGGACACATACACAATAAAAGTGATCCTGTTGCTCTGCCCCGGCGTGCTGCCGACCACCCGCACCAGAGCCTTTCCGTATTCCTTCTGATCAGGTAAATAGTTGTCTTCGGCGAGTTGCGGTCCTTCCTGTTTCGACCAGGTTTCAAGAAAAAGTTTTTGGACTTCAGCCACCGCGGGTCCTTCAATTTGAATATCTGTGTCACGCCAGGGCAGCGGCTCTCCTTTTACTTTTTTCCTTCCGGAAAGCCCTCCCGAATAAACCTTGCTGATGTTGATACCTCCGAGCATGGCGACTCTACCGTCAACGATCAGAATCTTGCGGTGATCCGGGTGGATCAGAAACCATTCCCCGTTGTCCTTCAGCGGATTTACCGGATTGAATTCGACCACTTGAATCCCTCCGTCCCGCAAGCGCTTGAAAAAGGATTCAGGCGTTTTTATGCTTCCCACGCTGTCGTAAATGATATTTACCTGGACACCTTCCGCCTGTTTTCGCAACAGCAGTTCGGTAAATTTGCGCCCAACTTCATCATCTTCAAGGATAAAGGTTTCAAGGTTGATATGTTCTTTGGCATTCCCCATGGCTTCGAACATCGCGGCATAGGTAGCCGGGCCATCGGCGAGGAGCGTGACTTTGTTCCCTTTGGTCAGCGGGCTTTCGGTGACCGATTCCACCACGGCAGTATAGCGTTCCAGGATGTCCGTCTGGTCGACCGATCGCTTCAGCCGCTCCATGATGGCTTTGCTTTTTTGGGGAGATAACAATCCTTTGGACGAAACGATTTGACGAGGTTTCTGGGCGGTCGGCGCATCATCAATTACCTCGGAAACGTTCGGCAAGGACGCACATCCATTGCAGAGGCTCAAGACGGAGACGGCCAGAAAGAACAAAAAGAAAAGCTTGGGGGTTGTCATATTGTTATTATATTAAATAATAATTTTCTTCGCCATAAACCTTATCACGGCCTCCTTTTACTTACCCGTGCCATGCCGGTCGGGGCAGCCCCCGGTTTTTTCCGTTTTGTCACCCCAGCCTGACGTTCGCCTTGACATTCTTCCATCCCGCATATTAATAAGGGGATAACAGCCTGATTTTACACGTCCGCCCCGCAGCAGGGCAATCGCCCGTCCCCTGCCGGGCCGCGGGCCATGCTTCTGCCCACTCCGTGTGACAACAGGATCAAGGAGAAAAAAATGTCCCGCAGCCATCGCCAGCCCTGCCTTATTCTGCTTTTCACCTTTTGTCTCAATATGTTGGCTATACTTTATTCCCTCAACTCCCTGGCCGAGGAGGCCCGCCTTACGGTGGAGCAGGCGGTATGGACCAGCGGTATCGATGAAAGGGATCATGGAGCGATATACGACAACACCGCCCCGGTCGGCCCCCTCTATCTGTGGATGAAGGTCAAGGGATCGAACTGGGCTTTGCAGCGGCTGCAGGAAGCCGGCAAACTTCCCATTTACCACCAGTGGTTCCGCCATTCCATCATCGGCGTCTCGGCAGAAGGCGTCACCACCATGATTGACAACATCATGATCTCCGCCGGTGACCCTGCCCTGGCCGGCCAGCTGCAAACGGAAATCTCCAGCCGCGGCTTCTTTGACTGGCGCACCTGGAGCATGAAGGATCATATCCGGCAGGGCAAATGGGTGGTCAAGGTGGTCTATGCCGATGGCACCGCTGTGCTCTGCGAGGGTGACAAGGCCTGCGAATATGCCATCTCCGTCAGGTGATGGCCCAAAAAGGAAAATCCATGGCAGACGTTAACGCGGCACAGGAAGGCAGCCCCAGCCGGATCAACACCGAACAGCTCCGCAACGCCGAGCTTCTGCTGTCCTACGCCTCGGAAACAGGGATCACCCTGCCCAGGGAAACCATCGAAAACATCATCCGGCTGAGACACTCCTCTGGCAGCGGCCAGCCAGCGCCTGACCCGGTGGAGATGGAAACCCTCTTTCTGCAGGCCTCTGAGGCCCTGGCCAAGGCGGTGAGCCCGGTTACCGTAGCCAGTCTGCGCGCCAGTTACGACAAACAGGACGACACCTCGCTGACCGGCCATTTCAGAAGCAAAATTCTGCGATCCCCCCGGCGCGTCTCCCTGGCCACCCTGTCGGTGCGCCGCTTCCGGTTTTGGGCCCTGGGCACCCTTATCTTTTTGCTCGTGGTGCAAACCTACTGGGTGGTGGGCTCTTCGGTTACCGACGATGTCACTGCCACCCTCAAGCAGGTGGACACGGATAAAAGCCGGAAGGAACTTCTGCAGCGGGAAGCGAAAACCATCGAGGAACGGCTGAAGGAACACCGGGAAAAGAGCAGCGCCCCGGCGGCGGACAATGCCGGAGGTGATGGACAGCTGGAGGCCGAACTCGCCAAAAAACAAAACGAAATCAGCATCATTGACGCCCGCCTGGATAATTACGAGCAGTCAACCGAGCTCAATTTCGAGATCCTCAACAACTGGAATGAGTACTGGCGGCGGCCGCTCCAGTTTCTCGGCCGCATCATGGGCAGCTCTCCGAAAGGGAGCGCCAAAGACGGGGAAGCTGATGCCGATCCCTACCAGCGGCTGCTGAAGTCCCTGAAAACTTCCCAGTTCGCCATCTATGCCCTGCAGATTTATCTGCTGCCCATCCTCTATGGACTGCTGGGCGCCATTACTTATGTGCTGCGCACCCTGGCCGTGCAGATCAGAAGCCTCACCTATACCCCGGAATCGGATATCTGTTTACGGCTGAGGATGAACCTGGGCGCCTTGTCCGGCCTGGCCATCGTCTGGTTCATCAAGGAAGGCGACAGCCAGCTGCCCTTTGCCTCCTTATCGCAGTTCGCCATCGCCTTTATTGCCGGCTACAGTGTCGAGCTGCTCTTTGCCGCCATGGATCGCTTCATCTCCGCCTTTTCCGGCAATACCAAGGAGACAGGCTAACAAGTCATAAAGACCCGAAAAGTTTTCTTCTCTTCCGGTAATTGCCTGCCGCCTGCCTACCGGGCAAACAGCATCTGCGCCACCTGCAGCGCCTGTGCCGCGGTCAGACAGAAATGCTTTAGCGTGACCTGCCTCTGTGCCAGCCACTGTTCATAATGTTTCTTCCTACAGAAGAAGTTCATGATGTTTCAGCAGTTGCCCGACCAGTTGTCATACCGGTTCAGATCGACGTGGAGCACCTGGGTTGCGGCGGGCTGCAGATCGATAATCCGCTGATTGCCTATTTCCAGATGCACCGGCTGCCGGCAGTGGCTGCACTGGGAGTCCACCCTGATATCCTGGTTGAAGGTGAAGGCGGCCCCCAGGGCGTCCACCGCGCACATGGCATAAAACGATCTGCCGTCCGCGAGCGTCACCCGGTGACTGGTGGGCAGGGCTGAAACCGGATAGGAAAAGGTGATGTATCCCTCCGGGTTCACCACAATGGTCCGTTTTTTGAGCAGGGCGGCAAGCTGCTCCTCCACATCCAGGTTGCGCAGGGCCGCCACCTGTTTCAGGCCGCGGGCGGTCACCGGGCCGCCGCGGTCGATGATCTGCGCCATGACGCTGTCCCTGACCAGCTGTTCAACAGCGGTCAGGCGCGAGGCAATGCTCCGGATGTCTCCGAGACTGTCGGAATAGGTTGTTCCCTGCATGGCGATGATGGCTTAAAAGAGGTTGACGGCAATAGAGAGGAAGGGCGATGCACCGCCCCCCTCTCCTTGCAGCGTTTGACCGGCCTTATCCGGCAGGCATCAGATGGTTGCGTGCCTGGCCGAGCTGTAAATGGATTTGATGATGATTTCCGCCTTGGAACCGACGGGCGGCATCCGCTCCCAGTTGATACGGTAGTAGTTTTCCGTGGTTTTCAGCGGCAGGACGTTATCGGTGATAATGCCGCCGTTGCAGTCGGAGGGGCAGACGCAGCAGCCGGAGGGAAAGGTGATCGCCTCGCCGGTGCCGTGGTAAACCCAGTGCGGGGTATAGGGCTTTACCACCTCGGCGCCATCGACCATGATTTTTTCCTCGATCAGATCTTCCAGGGCCGTTTCAACGATTTTGCCGTCCTTGATGAACCGCACGATGACAATGACCGGATCGCCGTCCAGATAATCAGCCATGGTGGTGGTGGCCTTCAGCCCTTTGCGCTGCTCCACCTCCTCCATGGGAATCTGGCGGCGGGACTTGATGCCGATTTCCTGGATGGCCTTATCGATATCCGTGCGGGAAACATCGGTGGTGAACACGAAAAATTTTTCCATCTTGCCGCCATACGTACCGAAAAAGGCCTGGAATCTCCGGCCCCAGTCAATGACCGATGGTTTGGACGGGTCCTTGGTGATGTCCGTGGAAACCCGGATTTCCCGGTTTTCCAGGTCAACCACCATGCGGTCGTTTTTCCCCTGGACCATCTTGATATTGCCGTCCTTCTCCGCCGCGGCATAGGCCTTGGTGCCGGGTATGGTGCTGAGGCCCAGGATGCCGAGGCCAACCACCTTGAGAAATTCTCCCCTGGTCATGCCGCCGGTATGGCCCGTCTCGTGACCTGCATCAGCGGCCCTGCCGAGCAGCACCGATCGGGAGCCCCCGGTGCAGCAGGAGCATTTACCTTCTTGATTTATTTTCATCTTGTTCTCCTTGTTTGATTGAAAAGCCCCTTGCCCGTCCTCTCTCTTTTTTCACTGCAGCAGCACCAGGGCAAGGGTGCGCAGCATGAAACCGGCCAGCATGTATTGCAGCAGCCTCGCAAAAGGGACCTTGACAATGGCGGCCATTACGGAAGCTATGATGATCGGCACAAAGGGCAGGGCAAAGGCCATGGGAAAAAGCAGCAAAGCGGGTTTCTTCAGTTTGTCCAGATACTCCGGGTAGCATTTTTTGGTTACCAGCGGCACGATATCCCCGAAGATCAGGGAGCCGAGGCCAAAGGCAAGCAGCCCCAGGACAAAAAAGCCGAGGAATCCGAAAAGAAAACTCATGGGCGCGCCAAAGGCATCAGCGGTTGCCCGGATCAGCACCTGCTGGGAGGATGACGGGTCCAGGCCGGCATAGCAGGTCCCGGTCAGACAGACAGGCAGGGCCATGAGGAAACCCATGGGTTTCAGGTATTCGGTAAATAGCTCAAGTTTCGTCATCTGCATGTTTTTCGTGATGAAAAGCAGATGAAACTCGCCGGTATAGACATAGGCGTCAAGGATATAAAAATAGCGGCGGATGAGATAAAAGACCGTGGCGGCAAGCATGGTGAGGGAGACCACGATCACGGCTTTGATAATGAGAGATTTTTTAAAGTTGTAGCCGGCTGTTGCCGCTGTGGCGTTACCATTCATACCATTGATATTCCCGGATGATCATTGTGCGATTACTTTTTCTCACTGCGTGCCTTGATTTTCCGGTAAACCACGGGCAGGAGCGACACCGTGATGATCAGGGCCATGCCGATCAAAAACTCGGGGGTAATCTGCCCTTTTAGGACACTCAGCAGCGAACTGGAAAAAACGATATAGGCGATGCAGGCCGGCAGCATGCAGATAAAGGTAGCCAGGGCGTAATGGAGGAATTTCACCCTGGTGAGGCCAAAGGCATAATTAAGGAGATTAAAGGGAAACAGCGGGATCAGCCGGGTAAAGGCCACCGCTTTCCAGCCATGGGTTTCCACCATCTCGTCAAGCTTCTTCCAGCGGGGGCTGCTGAGCTTGGCCGCGATCCACTCCCGCCCGATATAGCGGGAAACCAGAAAGGCCGCGCAGGCCCCCACGGTGGAGCTGCAAATGGTGTAGACCACCCCCCAGAACGGGCCGAACAGGATGCCGCCGGCGATGGTCAGCGGCAGGCCGGGCAGAAACAGCGCGGGCGCCAGGGCATAGGTCAGCATATAGATGACGGGCGCCAAGGTGCCGTAACCGGCGATCAGGGCGCGCAGTTTCTCCTGCTCCAGATATTGGGTGGCACCGCTCAGGCGGACAGCTGCGATCACCCCGACCAGGGCCAGCAGAATGACCAGACGTTTGACCATGCCGCCCCTGGCCCGTTCCTCGCCGCTGAACGTCCTTTCCCGGGACGCCGCGGCCGTGATGTGCCTTTTAAAATGACTTTTAAGCCGCAGACGGTTGAGGTAGGTCCAGGGGGCCTTGGAAATTTTCACCGTGCCTGCCAGCGTCGCCGCAGGCTCAAAGAGTAAATCCAGGATATGGCTGGTGGGATTGAGCGAGCCTAAGAAATTGGCGCAGCCCGCGCAATAGGTGAGAATCCTGACCCCGCCCGCTTCGTCTCGGCGCCGCGCGCCCCAGCCCTTGGAAAAATCGGGATTGACGCAGCCCACCGACCCGCCCTCGCCGCAGCAGATGGTTCTTGCGCCATGGTGTTTCATCTCCTGGATGGTCAGTGATTTCTCGCCGGCCAGCCGGCGGATGACCGCGTGGATCTGCTCCTCATTTCTGGTGCCGCAGGGGTCATGGATGGTAACCGTGCCCGCAATGTTTGCCGTCTGGGGCAAGGAGGTTGCCGCCAGATGTTCGTACACGGTTTGCACCTGCAGGCTGCCGCCATACTGTTTAAACACCCGGTAGCAGTTGGGGCAGGCCACCAGCACGTTTTTCACCCCGTGCCGCAGGAGATACTCCCGCATCTCACTGAACATGGCCTGGAAATATTTGTCGCGGCCCAGGTCATGGGAGGGTTTGGTGCAGCAGTCGAGCACTATGCCGAGGCCGGGAATGGTCTGGCGCAGATGATCAAAAAGGGCCTTGACCTTGTCCGGTCTGGTGCCGGGCAAGGTGCAGCCGGGAAACAGGACGGTGTCACAGTTTGCCGGCAGGCCGTAGTAGGAATAACGCCTGGAGGTACCCTTTTTTTCATAGCCCAGAATTCTGCCATAATCGGTGAAATCCTGGCCCCCGCGGCTCACGGCCTCACGGCGCATTTCCAGGAACATGGCGGCCGGATTGATCTTGACCGGACAGACCGCGGCGCAGAGCTGGCAGAGGCTGCACTCAAAGGCCATCAGCCAGCCTTGGGTCGAGGCGGGATCATAGGTATCGGCAATATGTTTGGGAGAGCCGTACTTCCGCAAAAACCCGCATTCCTTGCGGCACAGTTTGCACTCAATGCATTTTTCCGACTGAATGCGTAACTCTTTGGCGAGCTGAGGCCCGTTGACCGGTTTTTCCGCAGAAACACTGGCAGACACTTTTTGCATTTATCCATCTCATTTTAATGAAAAGCGCCCTGATATGCTTAAAAAAGCTCATCATTAGCGCCCAGTACCCAAGGTTGCGTATTGTTAAACCAGGTGCGGCACTTTGTCCAATAGTTAATCCCCAAAAAATCAAGATGTTAAATAGGGAATGGCTATGCAAAATAGCGCTATTCAGCGGGGCAACATTCCGGCCGTATTTCTGTTTCTTTGCCCCCCGGCCTTCCCGCCCGCCAGACAAATACACCCGCAACTCCGATTGAGCCGACCGCTCTGCATGAAGAAAGCGTGAAGACCTTCTTCACCGATCCTTCAGCAACTCACTTTATAGTGCGGCAAAACGGTAACGGCCGCAAATCGGTCCACTGCTCCATGCAAGCCGCCGGAGGATTGCAAATGAAAATGATGAAAGATCACTTGCCGACCAAATACGAAAAACCAGTTTTGCCCAATCCTGCCGCTGACCGGAACGCCAGGCCATTACCCGCTGGTCCCGTGGTTTTGCTGCGCAAGATACTCTCCCACCGGCTTGGCGGGGTATTGCTATTCGGCCTGGCCTTTATCTCCATTGCCTTGCTGACCCGGTTCGCCCTGCTGTGCAAATCATATACCCTGATTGACCATGCGCCGCTCGCGCTGCTCAAAATTTTTCTCTGGGGCTTGCTCTACGACCTGGCAGCCGCCTCCTACTTTGTCATCCCCCTGGTGGTTTACCTGAGCCTGCTGCCGGAGAAAATATTCCTGTCGCGGTGGCACCGCCATGTCACGTCCCTTTTCTTCTTTCTCGTGCTCTACGGACTGCTTTTTACGGGGGTGGCCGAATGGGTTTTCTGGGATGAATTCGGGGCGCGCTTCAACTTCATCGCAGTGGATTATCTGGTCTATACCACTGAAGTCGTCGGCAACATTTATGAATCATATCCTTTGCCGGCAATCCTCACCGGCCTGCTGCTGGCGGCCGCCATGCTTTTTTACCCGGCGCGCCGCCGTGGCTGGCTCAACATCTGGTTTGCCGCGCAAACTCCGGCCAGAAGCCGGATTGCCTGGGGCAGCGCCGTTCTTCTGCTTCCCGTGCTTTTCACCCTGACTTTGAATAACCGGATGGTTCCGGCCTTTGCCAACAACTACAACCAGGAACTGGCAAAAAACGGCGGCTACTCCCTGTTTGCCGCCTTTCGGGAGAACCAGCTTGACTTCCAGAGATTTTACCGGACCGAGAGCAATGGGGAGGCCTTCCGGCAGGTGCGGGAACTCGTCAAAACCGGTGATTCGCTCTTCCTCACCCCCGGCGAGAAGGATATCAACCGGCTCGTCAAAAATGCAGGAATGGAAAAGCATTACAATGTCATCCAGATCACGGTTGAGAGTCTGAGCGCCGAGTATCTGGCTGCTTTCGGCAACAACCCGGATTTGACCCCGAATCTGGATGATCTGGCCCGCCGGGGTATCCTGTTCACTAACTTCTATGCCACCGGCACCCGCACTGACCGGGGCATGGAGGCGCTCACCCTGTCCGTGCCGCCCACCCCTGGCCGCTCCATCATCAAGCGTCCCGGCAATGAGCACCTGTTTTCCCTGGGCTCGGTCTTTCAGGAACGCGGCTACGATACCGCCTTTCTCTACGGCGGGTACGGGTATTTCGACAACATGAATTATTTTTTCGGCCATAACGGCTACCGGGTCATTGACCGGGCCGCGGTACCGGCAGAGGCCGTTACCTTTGCCAATGTCTGGGGCGCCTGCGATGAAAATCTTTACAGCTGGGAGCTGCAGGAGGCGGACCGCTCCTATGCTGCGGAAAAGCCCTTTTACCACTTCGTCATGACCACCTCCAACCACCGGCCCTTCACCTATCCGGACGGCCGGATAGACATCCCCTCGCACACCGGCAGACGCGGAGCCGTCAAGTACACTGATTATGCCATCGGCGAATTCATCCGCCAGGCCTCTAAAAAACCCTGGTTCGCCGATACGGTCTTTGTCATCGTGGCCGACCACTGCGCCGGCAGCGCCGGCGAGACCGACCTGCCGGTGAACAATTACCGGATTCCCCTGATCATTTACAATCCCCAGCTGTTTCAGCCGGAAAAAATCGACAAGCTCTGCAGCCAGATCGATTACGCCCCTACCCTGCTGGCACTGCTGCACTGGAGCTATGAAAGCCAGTTCTACGGCAAGAACATCTTCGCCATGCAGCCCGGCGAGGAGCGTGCCTTCATCGGCAATTATCAGAAGCTGGGTTATCTGCGGGATAACCAATTGACCATACTCAAACCCCTGCAGCAGGTAGCAAGTTATGACTGGGACCCGCGGACTGACAGTCTCGCGCCCATCCCCGAAGATGCGCCCATGGCCAGGCAGGCCATTGCCTATTACCAGTCTGCCAGCTACAGCTTTGCCCATCATCATCTGGCGGGTGAACAAGAGCTGAACTTGCCAAAAATAGCGCACCTGCGCCCTTAGGGGCCGTCACGGAACAACCTTATTATTGTCCCGCTTTCCCTCTCCTGTGTCAGGCTCCAGCCTGACATTTCATCTTGACCTTGCTCTGGACCTCGTATTAAGCTGAATTCGATTTTAGAAGCCGTTACGAAAAAACCCCGGCTTTCTGACCCATTTCGTTACGGCTCCTTCTGCCGTTTTACAAGCCGGATGAGGACATTATTTTGTTACACCGGCTTAGCTGAACTGACTGGTTTTCTTGCAGGAAAAACCCTCAACATCATGCCCGCCCCGGTTGCTCGATCCGGCGGGCTGAACATATCGCGCCCAAAATACGAAACCTTTCGCAAAAAAAAGGAGAAGCATCATGCCAGAATTCGGAAATCCCTTTTCAGGCCTTGCCCATGGCCGCAAACTCACTGATGAGGAGCTTATCCGCTCCATCCGTTTCATGGTGGCCGCCGAGTACGAGGCCATCCAGCTTTATATGCAGCTTGCCGAAAGCACGGACAACGCCCTGGCCAAAGCGGTGCTCAAGGACATCGCCGATGAGGAGCGGGAACACGCCGGCGAATTCCTCAGGCTGCTCCACCATCTGGCCCCGGATGAGCAGGGCTTTTACGACCACGGCGCAGGCGAGGTGGAAGAGATCATGGGGAAAATGGGCATCAGGAAGTAGAGGGCCCGGCAACATCAGGGGGCATGCCGGGAATCCTGATGGGCAGTGAGGCGGGGTTCCGAATGAGGGCCGAGGTCAGGCCCCCTTGTCCGCTTTGTCGGAGACCCTGGCGGAGCGCATCTGGCAATAAAGACTGTAGGCCATGCCGCCGATCAGCATCACCCCGCTGATCAGTACCCCCCAAAGAAGCCATTTTCTCCAGGGTGGCGGCGGGGGAAGAGCAATAAGCATCTGCGGGCCGCCCAGCGCAATTTCTTTGCCGATCAGGGCCGTCTGGATGATTGTCTTTTGCTGGGCGATGTCTTGCAGCAGGTCTTTCAGTCCGTTTTCCGGACTTCCACTGGCCGATCCCATGCGCCCATTGCCAAAGGCAAGAATGTAGGGCCCCTCGCCCTGGTCAAGGAAATAGAGTGTGTGGGGACGCCAGCCCAACTTGAGCTGAGGCAGCAAATCCCTGGGAAACGCGCCTCCCTCTGCCGCAATCTCCAGTTGCCAGTAGCGGTCGGTGGTCATCGGCACGGAGATGGTATCATTGCCCAGGGCCACCCCTTCCTGCTGCAGGCGATAAAAGGTCCCCTGCCCTCTGAAGCGCCAGGTTGCCTCGCGGTCAGGGCGGGATTTTATCACCCCCTGGATCAGGTTATTGCCCCCGGCCAAGCCAACCCGGATGGTGTCCACCGGCAGGAAACCTTTGCTGTCGTATTCCAGCACAATCCTGTCGGCAGCCGGTTGTTTTTCGGGCAAAGCCGGCTGCAGTGCGGTCCAGTTGCGGACCGGCGGCTGGACACTGCTGTATGATACGGCCCGGATTCTGTCAATGATCAGGTTTTGCTCCCCAGCCGGCCAACTGAGCCTGATATACCTTTTCCCCCGCTGGATGAGGCTGTCTGCATTTTTTTCAATCAGATGTCCGTGGAAGTTGAGCCGCGCCAGAGTCTCCCGATTGATATAAGACCAACCGGTGAGATCGTCGCTGCCCTCCAGCGTCACGGTGGTCAGGAAATCGCTCGCACCGCTGATGGTCAACTGCAGACGGAAAGGGGTGGTGGTGATGGCTGACATATCAAGCAGATAACCGCTCAGCTGCCGCGTTACCTCCTTTTTGTCCCGAATCGACTGCGTGATGGCGACAGGCGCTTTGCCTGCTCCTTCTGCGCCTCTGGCAATCCTGGTTTCGATCTGGCGCACCGTATCGCCCGGCAGCGGATCATAGAGAGAGGGAAAAAGGCACATCGTCTTGCCGGACGATCTGCGGCGGCTCCTGCTGTTCAATTCTGAGCAGGTGGGGAACGGCGTTGCCTGCGCCGTTAAAGACCCGGAGATCGGCAAGATCCGGATGGACGACGGTGGTATAGATCTTCTCCGGCAACAGCAGACTGTGGACCGCTCCGGTGGGCCGGAATTCCAGATCAAAGCCCTGGGCAAAATCCTCCCTGGTCCATGTTCCGGCTCCGGCGGTCTGCCCCAGTAACAGCAAGGCAACCAGCACCACTGATATCTTCATGCGCTCTGCTCCTGTTTCGGCGGCAGGGGAGAAAAATAGCCGATCAGCAGCATCAGCAGGCCAACCACCAGAAATGAGACGATTCTGCCGATGGTGCCGGTGCCGGAAAGATCGACCAGGAAAAGCTTTACAACCACCAGTCCCAGCAGCCCGCCTCCCAGCATCCAGATATGCCGGTTCATTTTTCTGGTGGACAAAACCATGATGGAAAGAGCGGATAGGCCCCAGAGAATGGAGATCGCGGCCTGAAAAACGGTGGAATGAAAAAGATTAACCGCCAGATAGGGAACCCCCGCAAAAAAATGAACCGTGCGCGCCACCGCCGCATTAAGCCAGAGAAAAATGATGGCTCCGGCGACATACAGGATGGGCTGGCTTATCCTGCCGCGCAGCTGATCCGCCAGCCAGAGGCGATGCTGCACGGCCCATTGCAGACTGACCAGCAGCACGACAACCTGAAAGACCTCCAGGGGGTTGATCAGCGGCAGAAAGGGAAGCGGAGCCGGATCACCGGATTGCAGCAGGCTGGCCAGGCACCAGCAGCAGAGATAGGCGACCACAACGGCGGAACCGGTAACCAGGTATGCTTGCTCGAAACGGCGGACCGGCCAGGCAAGTTTTCTTCCCACCCCTCCCAGCAGCAAGATGCCGGCGGCCGGCACCACCCCCCAGCAGAGAAAGGACCAGACTCTGCCGCCCAGGGTTTGCCCGATGAACCAGGCGCTCTCCGCGCTCAGGATATAAAGGATGAGCCAAAAGGAGAGCTGGTGGTAAAAATTCACCACCTTCAGCGGCCATTTGTTTTCCGAAATGCGCAGCAGGATATATTGTCCGGCCAGGGCAACCGTCCAGGCCAGGGCACCCCAGCCGGCAAAGAGATGGGGGAGGATGACCTCCCCAAAAGGGGAATTAAAACTGAGAACGGCCAGCAGCGGCAGCAGAGCTACGGGAGGATAAGCCAGCAGGCGCCAGGCCAGTTTGCGGGCGGTAAAACCCATCAGCAGAGAGCTGGCGCAGATAAACAGCAGAAAAATGTGCATCTTGTCGGCTGACCGGGCAAAATGATCGATTTCCCTGGTTCCTCCGCCGAACCACCAGCATAAACCCCAGAGCAGCAGGGGAATGACCAGCTGCCTCTCCCAGGACCGGATATTCTCCCCCTTGGTGTCCAGATAATAAGAGGAAAAAAGACCGGCCATGGCAAGCAACAGGCTGCTCAGGAAAATGCCGTTTAACCCCGGCAGGGTTCCCGCCTGGCCGTTGAGGGCTTCAAGAAAACTGAGGCCTGCGCCAACCTGCAGCAGGATGCCGAAAACTCTGGCCCTGATCCGGCTCTGGCGGACGCCCACCCAGATCAGGGCGGCGCCCTCCAGCGCCCAGGCCGCGGTGATCCAGTAGCCGTCCAGGGCCAGGGGAATCGCCAGACTGCCGAAGACCACGCCAAAGGAGAGATAGATCTCCACCAGCATGCCCATGGCCTGATGGCGGCGCCAGAGCAGCAGGGCGCAAAGCAGGTAAAAGATGCCGAACCCCACGGCGCTGAGCGCCAGACCAAATTCCGTATCATGCACCAGGCCGTATTGCATGGCAAAGGTGATGATGGGCAGACCGAAGACCAGAGGCGGGTCGATATAACCTTTGAGCTCCACCGGCTGTTTCAGGGCAAAAAGAATCGATACCCCGGCATAGAGCAGAAAGGAGACAAGCAGAAAGGGTTCCACTGAAGCGAAATAGGCGGGTTGATAAAATTTCAGGCCCCACATGGCGCTGATGACATAGGTGAAAACAAAGCCGAGCAGGTTGAGCAGACGCCAGGTCTTGAACCAGGCGATGCCGAGAATGCCCAGGTTGAGGAGCAGGTAATAGGAAAAGAGAGCCACATGACTGCCGCTGCCGGTGGAAAGCAGAACCGGGGCGAGAAATCCGCCGGTTGAGCCGGCCATGGCCAGCCATTTTTCATCCTGCAGCACGGCCAGGGCGCCGGCCAGCAGGACGATGCCCAGCATGACGCCAAAGGCCAAGACAAAAGGGAGCAGGTGATAGAGCTTGGCGGCGGCAAACACCGTGAGATAGAGGATGCCGACCCCGCCGCCCTGCAGCAGGAGTCCGTAAAACTGCCGTTGCAGGCGGAGACGCCAGCCGATGGCCAGCATGGCAAGCCCTCCCAGACAGACCGCGGTCAGGCGCAGCTCGATGGGCACAAAATTTCTCTGGGCCGCATATTTCAACAGGAAGGAAACTCCGAAGAAAAGCACGATCAAACCGATCTTGAGAATGATATTGCCGGTGGTGAAAAAGTTTTTGGCGGCAACGAAAATTCTGTAAAAAATTTCCTCACCCCCGCCTGTTTTTGCAGGGGCAGCCTGCGGAACCTGCTGCTCTCCGGTTTTCCAGATTTCCGAAGGACTGGTAAAGGAAGGGCGGGCAACCGCGTCCCTGACCCGAGAGTCCTCCGTGGCCAGGGACGCGGTCTCTGCCGCAGCGGAAGTTGTTGCAATAGCTGCATTATCAAAATCATCGCCCGCGGCCGGCTGGTCTGCCACGGCGGCGGCTATTTTGTCTGCCCGGGGGAAAACGGATCTCCGTTCCAGCCCATCCAGCCGTCTTTTGAGCCACATGTTGTCGGCCAGCAGATAGCCGAGAAACGCACCGAAAACCGGTCCGGAGGAGTCCCCGGCAACTGCCCCGAAAATAAGGCCGCCGATGACGAGAAATACATAAGAGGCAAGAGCATTCCGATTGTTCTGCATATGTTCTGAAGAAATCTCCGGATCAGGGAAAGGGGGGCATGACGGACGCCATTGTCCAGAACAACCCCCTGTCTATCTTTTATGCCTGCCGCACTCCTCATGTCAAATTGTTATTGTTCTGCTGCCGTGCTTTTCAGGGCAAACGACCATTTCCCCACAAGAAGGCAAGCTGTCCCGGTCTTGTTTGTCTGCCGGCCCGGAAATACCATGACTTCGCCATAAAAAATTACAGGCGTGGAATCATGCGATTCTACGCCTGTAATGGGTTTAGTTTTTTTTTACATCTTTTTTTACATCTTACTTATCGATCAAACCGTCGCAGTCGTTGTCAACGCCATCCCTGCTCCAGCGTCCCGAGCTATCCGGCCGGCCGGGATTGATATAGTAGTTGTCGTCGTCACAATCACCTTCACAACTGGTCCAGGTATCCCCGTCATTGTCGGTGCAGGCCTCGCAGCCTTCGTCAATAACGCCGTCGCAGTTGTTGTCGAGCCCGTCGCCGCATAGTTCCGGGGCACCAAGATAGACAGAGCTGTTGCGGTCATCACAGTCCCCGTCACAGGTGGTCAGGCCGTCTACGTCATTATCAGTACATACCTCGCAGCCTTCGTCAATGACGCCGTCGCAATTGTTGTCGATCCCGTCGCCGCAGAGTTCCGGGGCACCAAGATAGACAGAGCTGTTGTGGTCATCACAGTCCCCGTCGCAGGTGGTCAGGCCGTCTACGTCATTATCAGTACATACCTCGCAGCCTTCGTCAATGACGCCGTTGCAGTTGTTGTCGATCCCGTCGCCGCATGCCTCTTCGGCACCCGGAAAAACGGCGCTGCTGCCATCATTGCAGTCCCCGCTGCAGGTGGTCCAGGTATCTCCGTCGGCATCAAGACACTCCCCGACAGCGTTAAGCGCATCATAGACCTGCAGCAGGCCATGACCGTAAGCACTGTCATAGCCGGCGGAGCCGAGATCCTTGGCGGTAGCGGTAAGCGCGGCGAGCACTTCTTCAGGGGTGATGGAGGGATCTTTGGCATAGAGCATGGCCGCGGCCGCAGCGACATGGGGGGTGGCCATGGAGGTGCCGCTGTAAAAGAAGTAGTTCCAGCCGCTGTCATCAAAGGTTTCCTGCAGGATCCCGTCTCCGGCAACCGTGTTCCCTCCCCCCGGGGCCACCAGGTCAAGGCCGGTGCCGCCGTTGGAATAGGAGGCCACCGTGCCGTTGATATCAACCGCCCCTACGGCGATGGTGTAGGGAGAAATGGCCGGATAACTCACATTTTTGCTCCAGCCTTCATTGCCGGCAGCGCAGACAATGGTGACCCCGTCGGCATGGGCGGCGGCCAGGGCCGGATCAAGGACCGGATCCGTGGTGACCCGCGACTTGGCGCTCCAGCCCAGGCTCATGTTGATGACCGAGGCCCCCTTGGCCACGGCAAAGGCCACGCCCTCGGCAATATCCGCCGAGGTGCCTGCGCCGCTGTCATCGAGCACCTTGACCGGCATGACACAGGCCCCATAGGCCAGCCCGGCCACCCCGATGCCGTTGTCCGTTGTCTGGGCCACGGTGCCGGCCACATGGGTGCCGTGGCCGGCGCCGTCCTCCGGGTCACTGTCACTGTTGACGATATCGCTGCCCGGCAGGATCTCCGTACAGCCAATGCCATCTTCAGCCCCGGCCGTTTTCAGGCCCGTGTCAAGAATGGCCACGGTGGCGTTTCTCCCGGTGCTGATATCCCAGGCCTGTTCGCTCTGCACCATGCGCATATTCCACTGGCTGCCGTAATACGTATCATCCGGGGTGGAAAAAGCCTGATATTTCAGGTTCAAGCCGCATTTTTTCCCCTTGCCTTGCAATAAGGAGACATGCCGCGCCTCCTGCCCTTTTGCCACCTCAAGCACAACGAGCCCGGCATTGGGCAGCACCTTTTTGATTTTATAGCCGCCCGGCACCTGCGCTGCCGTGCCGGCCATGACGATCTCTCCCGTCCTGAACGTGTCCCCGGCGGCGGCCTGATTTGCCGCGCTGCAGGTTCCCTGGATTGCCACCACCCCGAAGACTGTCGCCCCCATAAGACACTTTGACAATATTTTTCTCACTGCTCTCCTCCTTTGCTGTGTTCCATAAAAATCGCGGAGTCTGCCGCAACCCTTGCAACCATTACTCCACCCTGTTTTTTTTAACCTCTCCTGCCTCATGTCATACCGCATAATCCTGCAAACTTACAGCAATTTCCCTGCCAGATAGTTTTTCCCGCTGCCAGCAATGTTAAAAACCTCTGATTATCCTGCCTTGGGCTACCATCCGGCAAAAATGAGGCATGGTATTCCCCGGCCTTTATCTGTAAAAAAATTTACCTCGGTTGCAAATCGCCAAATAGGCCACAAAGAAACACCTGAAAAATCAGCCTATTACCCCCATAAGTTACGCCAAAGTCGCACCTCGGCCGGAAAACAAACTTTACAATTCTTAACAGCAAATTCTAACATGCCTCAGTAAAATGAGATATTTCAGGGCGTTTCGGAATACCCATTACCTCGCTGATCATTTCGGGTGTAAGATGCTGGCCATGAACCGGATACTGGTAATTGATGATGACACGGAGCTGTGCGAGCTGCTCATTGACTATCTGCAGCCGGAAGGGTTTGCCGTGTCGGCCATGCACCAGGCCCGCCAGGGGCTTGCCTGCGCCCTGTCCGGCGAGCATGATCTGGTGGTGCTGGACGTGATGCTGCCGGGCATGAACGGCTTTGATGTCCTGCGCCATATCCGCGCAGGCTCCACCGTGCCGGTGCTCATGCTCACCGCCCGGGGAGAAGAGATTGACCGGATCATCGGCCTGGAAATGGGGGCTGACGATTATCTGCCCAAACCCTTCAATCCCAGGGAGCTGCTGGCCAGGATCCGGGCCATTCAGCGCCGTAGCGAGGCACGCCGGCTTGAAGCCGGGCAGCAGACCCGGGCGGAACAGCTGACCGTCGGCGATATCCGTCTTGATCCCGGCACCAGAACCGTTGTCCAGAATGGCGGCAACGTCGAGCTGACCACCGTTGAATTTTCCCTGCTCCACGAGCTGTTGAAGACGGCCGGCCAGGTGGTCAGCCGCGAGGAACTCACCGAAAAGGTGCTGGACCGCAAACTTTCCACCTTTGACCGCAGCATCGACGTGCATGTCAGCAGCCTGCGGAAAAAACTGGGCCATGCGAGCAAGGGCCGGGAAAGAATCAAGACCATCCGCGGCGTGGGCTATCTTTATACCCAAGCCGCACCATAAACCCCGGCCACGGCTGGCCCCACGGAGATCATGCGCAGTTTATTCCTGAAAATTTTCTTCAGTTTCTGGCTGACCATCATCCTGATGGGCGTGCCGTTTTATTTCGTGGGCCTGAAAAACCGGCCGGAGCATCCCTATCCCGGCATGCGCGATTTCAGCATGCAGGCCATGGCCAGGTACGGCGAGCAAGCCCTTGCCGCCTGGCAGAAAGGCGGCCAGCAGGGATTGCGCGCTTATGAGGAAGGGATCGAGCAGCATTCCGGCATCGCCATCTATCTCTTTGCCGGCCGGGGCAATCCCCTTTCCGGTCAGACGGCCCCGGACGCGGCCAGGGATACCGCCGCCGGGATCCTGTCCGGCGAAGAAAACCGCCCCCCGCCGCCGGGGCCCGGGGATAAATGGCTTGGCCTGCGCCTTGATCAGGGTGCCGATCAGGACGGGCAACCCCTGGTCATCGTGCTGAAGATACCGGAGCCGCCCCGTCCGCTGTTTCCTCCCATGGGCCATCGTCCCTGGGATAATATCCTGCTCTTCTCCATTTTCGGCGGCCTGGTCTGTTATTTCCTGGCCCGCTCGCTGACCGCTCCCATCCGCAAGCTGCGGGAGGCGACCAACCGCATTGCCGGCGGTGATTTCTCGGTGCGGGTCGCCAAGGAGATGGGCGGAAAAGGCAACGAGGTGGCGGACCTGGGCCGGGATTTCGACACCATGGCGGAACGGATCGAGGGCCTGCTGCTGTCCCAGAAACGGCTGCTGCGCGACATCTCCCATGAATTACGCTCGCCGCTGGCCCGGCTCAATGTGGCCCTGGAACTGGCCCGGCAGCGGGCCGGTGAAAATGCCGGCCAGTTCCTTGACCGCATCGAAAAGGAGTCGGAACGGCTCAATGAACTGATCGGCCAGCTCATGACCCTCACGGTCCTGGAGACCGGGGTGCAGGAGCTGGAAAAAAACAGCGTGGATCTGACGGAACTCCTGCGGGCAGTCACCATTGACGCGGATTTTGAGGCAGGCAGCCGCAACTGCCGGGTAACCCTGGCGGCCGGCTGTGCTGCCGGGGCAGTCATGCACGGCTCCAGGGAACTTCTGCGGCGCGCCTTGGAAAATGTCATCCGCAACGCGGTGCGCTACACCCGCGAAAACACCCAAGTAGAGATCTCCTGTGCAACGGTCACGGAAGGGGAAGCCCGGCTCGCCGTCATCGCGGTGCGCGACCACGGACCCGGGGCTCCGGAATGGTGCCTGCATCATCTCTTCAAACCCTTTTTCCGGGTGGCCGAGGCCCGTGACCGGCAAAGCGGCGGCACCGGCATCGGCCTGGCCATTGCCGAACGGGCCGTTCGCCTGCATGGCGGCAGCATGACCGCCGCCAACGCTGAGGGCGGCGGCCTGCTGATCACCATCGCCCTGCCCCTGACCGGCTGACCGGGCAATTTTTTGCGGAAATCACCAAACAGGAAGACCGCCTGCTGATAGGCGGCCATCCTGTCCCGTCTGGCCAGTTTTTCCCCCTATGCCGTAATATTTAACGGCATATACGAGGAGCTTTGCTCCTCCTCCCCGGAATCGCCGAGCAGAGACAGCAACTGGGAAATCGTCTCGCTGTCGCTGCCGCCGCTGTTCTGGTTATAGGCGGCTATGACCTGGGATGGTGGAGGCGGCGGGGGCGATGGCATGCTGGCGGTCATCATGGTATCCATTTCCTCCTGGGATAAAGCGCCATCCCCATCCGTGTCGTAAGTGGAGAGAGCGTCTTCCGCGTTGAGCTCAATGCCCGTATCCTCGGCGAGCTGGTCAACAAAGGAGGCCAGCTCGCTCTCATCAATGGTGCCGCTGCCATCCGCATCAATGCTGTTAAACATCTCCTCTTTATCCGGCGGGGGCGGCATTGAGCCGGGATTCATCGCCGTGTCGCCGGATTCTTCCCCCGCGGCGGGCATGATCGGCGGGGGCGGCATATAGGCCCCCATCATCGCCTCCATTTCCTGCTGGGACAAAGCGCCATCCCCATCCGCATCATAGGCGGACAGCGCCTCCTCGGCGTTGATCTCAATGCCGGTCTGCTCGGAAAGCCCCTCGGCAAAGGATGCCAACTCGGTCTGATCCACCGCGCCGCTGCCGTCCGTATCAACCTTGCCGAACATCTGCTGTTTGTCGGGGCGCTGCATGGCCATGGCATTCATCATCGTACCCATGGAACTCCCCAGACTGCTGATTGTGCTCATGTTCTACCTCCTCCTTTGGTGTACCTGCCGGTGATTTTCGTCAGGGTATGGCAATTACCGGCCCATCCGTCCTCCACCCTTGTTTCGGACTTGCCGGCGGTTACATTTCATCATCGGCCCATTGCCCGCAAAACTCATGTTAAGTTATGTTAAAACTGCCGCTCCCCTGTTTACAAAACTTTACAATCCAGGGATTGCCGGGCATTTCCCGCTCCCCATGCCCCGTCAGGTCGGCCCAGCTCCCCCCCACGGTTACACCGGTGCCGATTTTTTCCTGTAACCGGTCCCCTCTTCCGCCGCGACTTACAAGCCAACGGGAGCGGTTATCCGGGATAATCTCTTTCCCCAATGCCAGGGGTCGCGGGCCTGGCCCGCTCCGACGCCGGGAGCCGGGTTCTTTAATGACTCGCCGGCAGCAACACATGACCCAGAAGGAGGACGGAAATGTCAGGAACAATTTCATCGCTGGGACTTGGTTCCAGTATTGATCTGCAGGGCACCCTTGATTCGCTGCGGGAGATCGATCAGGAGGTCATTACCGCCAAGGAAGCTAAGGTCAGCGCCTATGAAACCCAGCTCAGCGAATTCACCGTGGTTCAGGGCAAACTGCTCGACATGAAAGGATATGCCCTGGAACTCTCCCTGGAAAGCACCTTTATTTCCCGCGACGCCACGGTGTCCGATGCAAGCGTGCTGACCCTGGCCACAAGCGACGGGGCAGCGGTGCAGGACACGCAGGTTACCGTAACGGCCCTGGCCGCCAGGAGTTCGTGGATCGCGGACGGCGTGGCCGGCCAGACCACCGTGGTGTATGATGCCGAAAGCGACGAGAGCACCACCTTCTCCTACCAGCTGGGCGAGACCACGGTGACGCTTGCGGTGGCCGGCGGCACCACCCTTATGGAGTTGGCCGAGCTGATCAACAACGACGCAAGCAACCCCGGCGTCACCGCAAGCCTGGTCAACAACGGCGATGCGGACAATCCCTACCAGCTGGTCCTGCAGGCCGATGAGACCGGCGAGGACAACAGGATCTCACTGCTCACCCAGCTTTCCGCGCTGGCCCTGACGGAAAAGACGGGTGCGGACGGTGCCAGCCTCAATGCCCGATTTTCCGTGGACGGCATCGACTACCAGCGCCAAAGCAACACCATCACGGACATCATCCCCTCCGTGCAGTTCACCCTGCAGGGTACCGGCGCCAGCACCATTTCGGTCAGCAACGATGAGGAGAAGATCAAGGAGTTAATCACCAATCTGGTGACCGCCTATAATGACATCCTCACGGAAATTTCAGCAAACAGCGGTTATGACACCGACACCGAGGAACTCGGCATTCTCGCCTCCACCGGTTTTGACGATCTGCCCTCCAGCATGCAAAACCTGATGAACACCTTTATCCAGGCCGGCTCGGACAGCCCGGTGACCTCCATTTTCGACTTGGGGCTCTCCTATGAATCGGACGGGACCATCACCATCGATGATGACACCCTGACCACCATGCTGGAAGAAAACTTTGCTGATCTCGCCGCCTTCTTCAACGGCGACGACGACTCGGACATCACAGGCTTTGCCGACAAGGTGAGCGATTTCCTGCGCAATGCCGCCACCGAGGACAGCGGTATCTATGCCTCGGAAACCTCGCTGGTGCAGCAGCGCATTGACAGCCTGGAAGAGCAGATCGAAAAGGACACGGAGCGGCTGGATAAAAAATACGAGATACTGACCAAACAGTACGTCGAACTGGACTCCTACCTGAGCGAGATGACCAGCATGTCCGACTATCTCACCCAGACCTTTGCCGCCATCACCGGCTCCTCCGACTGAAACGGCTGGAGAAAAAACCTCTTGAAAAAAAGAGCCGTGGCCCTGACCCCTCGCCCGGCTCACGCCGGCAAACGGGCCGGTTTTACTTTCCCGGGAGCCGTTACGAAATAACCGCCTCTGCCTTCTTGAATATTTTCGTTACAGCTCTTCATGCCGTTTGCCCATCCGGGTGACGGCATTTTTTTGTTACCGCGGCTTCAGGACCGGCAAGATACTCCCCCATTCTCCTGAACTGCAACGCGGCGCATCCCCTAAAGCTTTTCCGGGATGCTCACGTATCCTATTGAAAATTTCTCTCATTTGCAGTAGGCTGACTCCGCTTTCATGATGCTTCCTCTTCTGGTTAGATTTTTTGGCGATTCCCCCTCTTTTTCACCGATCAATCTTCCAAGTAACTTAAAGATGATTATCCAGAAAAAACTGAAAATTTACCACAGAGAGCACCGGGCTCACTGAGCCGGCCAACCGCAATAAAATATATTTCTCTGTGATCTCCATGTGCTCTGTGGTGAAAATGGACTTTTAAGGAGCTTTGTAAAAAATATGAAACGTCTTACCCTTTGTGTGCTTTTCCTGGTTTTGCTCGCACCTGTTGCCATGGCTGCCCGCACTCCCTTACACGTTCTCTCCAGGGATCCTTATGTTTCCGCCCTGGTGATCGATGCGGATAGCGGCAAAACCCTGTTTGAAGAAAATGCCGACGCCCAGGTATATCCGGCCAGCGTCCTCAAGCTGATGAATCTCTATGTCATCCTCGACCGTGTCGCCCAAGGGGCGCTGAAACTGGACGAGATGGTGCAGGTGACCGCGGAAGCCGCCAAAACCGGCGGGTCGCAGGTCTATCTTGATCCCAAGGAACAATTTTCCGTGGAAGACCTCATCTACGCCTTGATGGTGCAGTCAGCCAACGATGCCGCGGTTGCCCTGGCTACCCATATCGCCGGTTCCAAGGAGGGATTCATCGCCCTGATGAACCAGAAGGCCCAGGAATTGGGGATGAAAAACTCCCATTTTTACTCCGTGCATGGCCTGCCGCCCTCGGCAGGACAGCAGCCCGATGTCACCACGGCCCGGGATCTCGCCATTCTCTGCCGCGAGCTGGCGAAACGGCCTGAAGCCTTGAAATACACCGGCACCCAGACCAGGGGATTCCGCGATGATAAATTCATTATGCGCAACCACAACAAACTGCTGACCAGGGTTCCCGGTTGTGACGGTTTCAAAACCGGTTATTACGATGCGGCCGGATTTTCCATCGCCGCCACTGCCAAAAGAGCCGGGGTGCGGATTATCGCCCTGGTCATGGGCAGCAAGGACCGCAAGGTGCGCGATGCCAAGGCCGCTGAACTGCTGGCCAAGGGCTTCATCCTTGTACCGCCGCAACTGCAACCACCCCAGGCTGCCGCTGCACCGCTGCCTGTGGCCGCGCAGCCGCTGCAGACCGCACCTGCCGCTGTCATCAACGCTTCGGCGCCGCCTGCTCCTGACGCAGCAACAGCACCCGCAACCGCCCCCCAACCGGAACCGGTTGCTGCTCCTTTGGCAAAGGCAGGCGACCCCGGCTGGAGCAAAATATTTATCGGGGTCGGGATTGGTTTTGTTCTCTGCCTTGTTGTTTTCGGCCTGGCCGGGATGCGGAAGAAAAACCGGAGCGGCAGCCTCAGAACCCGCCTCTAATCAGCGGTTGGTTGGGTTGGGGTGTCTTCTCACCAAAGCTAGAGAAGTGCTTACCGTCTCCATCTCGGGTAATAATGGGGACTCTGGCATTATTGTGGATACTCTCCACCTTTGACTTCTCTATTGACACAATCTTTGAAATACGACATGCTCTTTTTTATGATTCACTTGTTTTAGGAAAATTTTGATGAAAATTACCGCTTCTCCGATGACCATTACTACTCTCGTTCATGTCGCTTTTGTAAGCGTCGTGGTGGTGGTGGTGCGTAACATGCAAGGAGGAGCGCCTTAGCGGGAATCAGCTAAAAATAAATTTTTACAAAACCCCCGTCGGCGCAGAAGCCGGCGGGGGTTTTGTTTTTTGGGCTTACCAACTCACCACCACAGGAGGAATGTTACAATGAACAAAATGAATGGGGCACAGCTTACCATCAAACTGCTGGAACGTTTCGGCGTCGGCATCATTGCTGGCATACCGGGCGGTTCCAACCTGCCCCTGTATGACGCCCTATCGCACAGTACCACTATCCGCCATGTCCTGGCCCGGCATGAACAGGGAGCCGGCTTCATTGCCCAGGGCATGGCCCGTTCAAGCGGCAGACCGGCAGTTTGTTTTGCCACATCAGGTCCCGGCGCAACCAATGTGATGACTGCCCTTGCCGATGCGAAACTGGACTCAATCCCGATTATCTGCATTACCGGCCAGGTGCCGCAATCATTGATCGGCACGGACGCCTTTCAGGAAATCGACACCTACGGCATGAGTATCCCCATCACCAAACATAATTTTCTGGTTCGTTCCGCCAGGGAGCTGCTGGAGGTCATCCCGGCCGCATTTCGCATTGCCAGCGAAGGTCGGCCAGGGCCGGTGCTGATCGATATCCCGAAGGATGTCCAGTTGGAAATGGTTGAGTTTGCAGACTGGCCGGCAATGCCGCAAAGAGAATGTGTCAAACAGTATAGGAAGCAGGATATCGAGCAGGCCGCAGCCATGATCAATGCGGCGGAGCGGCCCATACTCTTTCTGGGCGGCGGCATCAGGCACGGCAATGCCCATGATGCGGCAATCCGTCTGGCGGAAAAAAACAACCTGCCCACCACCATGACCCTGCTCGGTCTCGGCAGTATGCCGACGGAGCATCCTCTGGCCCTGGGAATGCTGGGAATGCATGCAGCCCGTTACACCAATCTGGCCATGGAGGAATGTGATCTGCTGCTGGTTGCCGGTGCCCGCTTTGATGATCGGGCCACTGGCAAGATTGCCGAGTTCTGCCCCGGGGCCAAGATTATCCATATCGATATCGATCCCGGCGAAATCAACAAGCTGCGGACAGCCCATCTGCAACTGGTCGGCGATGCAGGCAGTGTCCTTGCGGAACTGCTGCCCCAGGTCGAGTCAAAAAGCCGGCAGGACTGGCTGAACAGAATGGCCTTCCTGAAAAAGGAAAATTCCTTTATCATAGAGGGAGCTGACGATCCCCGCATGCCTTATGGACTGATCAGACAGATAGCCGCCCTGGCCGACCATGAGACGCTTATCGCCACCGATGTCGGCAAGCATCAGATGTGGGTTGCCCAGACATACCCCTTTTGCCGGCCGCGGCAGCTTTTGACCTCCGGCGGGCTCGGCACCATGGGATTTGGTCTGCCTGCCGCAATCGGCGCCTCTTTGGCCCATCCCCAAAGAACTGTCGTCTGTTTCAGCGGTGACGGCAGCATCCTGATGAATATCCAGGAGCTTGCCACTGCGGTTGAACAGCGGGCGAACGTCAAAATTTTTGTTCTGGATAACACGTCCCTGGGCCTGGTCCGGCAGCAGCAGAACCTGTTTTTCGGCAAACAGTACTTTGCTTCCGAATACCAACATCATGTTGATTTCGTCACCATTGCCAGGGGATTCGGCATGCAGGCCTTTGCCCTTGGTGCAAGCGATGATCCCGTCGCCACCCTGACCGAGGCCATGCAGACACGAGGGCCGTGCCTGGTTCACGTCCCCATCGGCAGAAATGAAGAGGTCTACCCCATGGTGCCGCCGGGGGCCGCCAACAAAGAGATGATAGGAGGTGAAAATCATGCAAACGCTTAAAGAGTCATATCCCTGCCAGCCGTCCGCTGCCGCCGGGCAGAAGGTGCTGGAGTTGACCGTCAATAATCACCCTGGCGTCATGTCCCATATCTGTGGCCTGTTTTCCCGCCGGGCCTTCAACATGGAGGGTATTTTGTGCATGCCCATCGGTGACGGCAAGTTGAGCCGCATCTGGATACAGATTGCCGGCACCAGCCAGCTCGACCAGATTGTCAAACAACTGGAAAAACTGGAAGATGTCCGTACCGTCGTCTCCCACCCGGCTGAACACGAGGTATTTGCCAAGCTGGAGGAGTATTTCCAGGGAAGTTGAAATTCATTGGCACAAAGGGGAGTTACGCTGGTTGTGTGGGAATCCCCTTTGACAAATCATGTGGTGCAGGGATGCGTTGCCTGAGATGCCTTGCCGGAACAAGTTTACGCTTATCACTCCCTGTTGAATGATATCAGGTTAGTATTGAGTAGGTTGCCCGCTATTTCGTTGTCAAGAATGTCAGGTTGGGGTAGATATTAATAAACTTGATATTAACTTGTTAAGCATTTGAAATATTATGGTAAAAAATAGAAAAATTGGCCGAAATGACCTTTGTCCTTGTGGCACCGGAAAAAAATTTAAACAGTGCTGTTATAGCAAGGTAGATTGGAATGAAATTTTTCGTTCAGGGAAAGATTGGAGGCCTTACTTATCAATTCGAGGTAGAAATTTACATTTTGTTAATAGAATCGCAGAGATTTTACAATTAGACTCTCGTAAAGTTAAAAATCTCTCTGATTATAAAAAAGGGTTTACGGAGAAGGCAGTCCGTGAAATTCATGAAGCAATTTTCGAAGTTTGGGCACCAAATTCAGATATCACGAACATCCTTCAATCAACATCTGAAGATGTCTCCGGGTTGTATATAGGAGATTACGACATTGAATATATCTCTCGAGGCATCGTTAGACATTCTATTTATGCCAATAAAATTCTTATTGTTGATCCATTTATATATCCCGGCAGTGTCAGGGATGAATACAATCCCATTATTGAGCCTGCGCAATATAGGAGCCAAACCTTAAAAAATGTCAACTTCTGGCTGTCACTGCTTCCTTGGATTGATTCTGGGCTTATAGAAGTTATTCGCACACCTGCTGACTTTGATCATCGATTGAATTGGGAATCAATGCAAAGGCAGTGGAAAAAGTTTGAAGAGACGGCTGAACTTAAAGCTGCTTCCGAACGCTCTGTCGAGGAATTGAAAAAACGACATATGGAAAAGCAATTGCAAAACGATCTGCTATTAAGTGCACCTAATTCATATATCGAAAGTTTGATAAAAAAGCTGGGGTTGGAGAAAGACGGATATACAGCCAAAGATTTTATAAAATATGTAAATAAACAACGGGAAAGAGACCCAAACTTTTTGGAACCTATAGGGCCTGGGGCAGATGGGCAGTTGCATATGATGTTTTCAGGAACCAGTTATGACATTGCCCAATTGACAGCAAGCATTACAAAATCATATCTCGTGACAGATATTTATAGCAAATGGAAAGAAATAGAAATTGACCGATCTAAAAACAATGCGGAGAGTCGCGTTTGGTCCCCTTTTGCCAAAGCATTCCAGGAATCCCCTCTCAAATTTCTCAACAATCTCCAGTTGGAGCACGCATTACGGTTGAGAACTGAAGGGCGTTTGGAGTCACTTCGAAGTTTTCTGTTAAAGGTCTGGAAACAAGCACGCACTGAGGAGCCATTTGACGAAACTAATGCCAGATTGTTTGCAGAGGAATTAAGAGATGAAGTTTCCATAGCAAAAGAAGAATGGGACAAAATAGACCAAGACCTACTAAAAATTCTCGGCCAGGAGGCCGGTGCTGGTTTATTAGCTGCAGGTCCTTTGATAGCTGCAGGACACGGATTATTCGTCGGGGCAGCGGCAGTGACAGTCGGTGCAGCCACTCTGGCAGCCTCATATAAAAGAAGGAAACATTTCCCTGATCGTTTTCCCGCAGCATTTTTTATGAATATCGAAAAGACACAATGAAATAATACGGAATGCTTAACCATGCAATTCAGCGGGAACCTAGACCTACGTCCTATTTTCCGCTGACTACGGACTTTCCCTCGGAAGACACAGAAGAAGGGGACGCCCATAAATTTATAAATTCAATCCTGCCCCACTTTTCTTTGAGTGCCAACTTCCATGTAAATACAATATAAAAACGCAGCAAGCGCCGTTTCCAACTGAAAAACAACCGAAGAATGATCCAATGGAGTGCCCTTCATGCCGAATCAAAACAATCCTCCCAAGCAAGCCCAAATAGTCTATTTCTCCCACGGCGGCGGTCCCCTGCCGATTCTCGGGGACCCCAGCCACCAGGCGATGGTAAATTTCATGCGGCAGCTGCCATCCCGGCTGCGCAGACCGGATGCCATCCTCGTCATCAGCGCCCATTGGGAAGAAAGCACGGCAACCCTGCTCTCTTCCCCTGCCCCTCCCATGTTGTACGATTATTACGGTTTCCCTGAAGAAGCCTATGAGATCAACTATCCGGCCCCCGGCAGCCCCGAACTTGCCGACAGGATAGCAAAACTCTTGATAAAAAACAATATACCGGGCCGGCTCGACCATGAGCGGGGATTTGACCATGGCCTCTTCATCCCGCTAAAAATGATGTACCCCCAGGCAGATATCCCGGCCCTGCAGCTTTCGCTGATGCGCGGTCTGAACCCGGCGGCACATATAGCCCTGGGCCAAGCCTTGCGGGAATTGCTGCATGAAAATATCCTGGTGGTCGGCTCAGGATTTTCCTTCCACAACATGCGGGAATTTTTTCGGCAAGGAGGGGATGCGCCGGACCCAGCCAATGATGCCTTCCAGGATTGGTTGGTTGAGGTGTGCACCGGCCCCCTCTCCCAGGCTGCGCGCGAACAGCTTGTGACCAACTGGGAAAAGGCCCCTTCGGCCCGCTACTGCCACCCCCGCGAAGAACATCTGCTGCCGCTCCATGTCTGTCTTGCCATGGCGGACAAACCGGCGTCCACGATATTTGATGACGCCATTCTGGACAAACGCGCCGTTGCGTTTCTGTGGTGAAAAGGAAAAATATGTCAAAACTTGATCGCATCTTTTCGGACCGAATATCCGACGTACCCCGCTCTTTTATTCGCGAAATACTTAAGGTGGCGCTTGACCCCTCGGTGATTTCCTTTGCCGGAGGCTTGCCCAACAGGGAACTCTTTCCCGTGGCGGCGCTTAAGGAAGCGACATGCAAGGTGTTCGACACCCAGGGCAGGGACGTCCTGCAGTATGCCGGCTCGGAAGGCCATGCAGGACTCAGGGAATATATATCGACGCGCTATCGAGAGAAGGCCAATCTGGATATACCCGTCGACAGTATCCTCATCACCAGCGGCTCACAGCAAGGCCTGGACTTACTGGGGAAGACGCTTCTCAACGAGGGCGACGCGGTAGTCATCGAAGAGCCAGGTTACCTGGGGGCCATTCAGGCCTTTTCCCTCTACAGACCGCGGTTCCTGCCCGTCCCGGTTTCCGGGGAGGGAATGGACCCCGTCGCCTTGCGCAGCGCATTGTCCAGCCGGCCAAAATTGATGTACACCGTGCCGAACTTCCAGAACCCGTCGGGAATCACCTACTCGGATCAGAACAGACTGGAACTGGCCAGGATACTTGAGGAAACCGACACACTGCTGATCGAGGACGATCCTTACGGTGACCTGCGATTCACAGGCCACGCCAGGACTTCTTTCAAGGAACTTTTGCCCGGCAATACCATCCTGCTCGGCTCATTTTCCAAAAGCCTGGTGCCAGGCCTGAGGCTGGGATGGATCGTCGCCCCGCCCGCGCTCATGCAGAAGCTGATCACGGCCAAACAGGCCACGGATCTCCACACCAGCCATTTCACCCAAGGCATCGTCTGCCAGTACCTGCGGGATAACGACGCTGACGAACACATCCGCATGATTCGAGACGTCTATGGCCGCCAGTGCCAGGCCATGCAAAACAGTATACAGAGGTATTTCCCTGCCGAGGTTACCTACACCAGGCCGGAAGGAGGGATGTTCCTGTGGGCTGAATTACCGCTGGACATGGCCGCCATGGACCTGTTCGAGCTGGCGGTCCTGGATAAGGTCGTATTCGTACCGGGCGATCCCTTTTATGTCCGGGGCAACAGGCACCGTACCCTGCGGCTCAACTTCTCATGCGCCGACGTGGATACAATCGATGTCGGCATCGGCAGGCTGGGCAAGGCGATACGGGAACTCATGGAAAGAGGCGCAAAACAATAAGTTCGCCGCAGGGACAGTCCCATCAACCACAGAGACACGCACTGGGAGCAGGGGCGGTTCGCGAACCGCCCCCGCAGGATCGCCGTGAACTCCGCGGCTGAATTCTCGATCTGTCCGATGCATCACCTCTTGATATTGATGAGATCCTGCAGCATCTCATCCGCCGTGGTGATGATCTTCGAGCTGGCCTGAAAGCCGCGCTGGGTGGTGATCAGCTTGACAAACTCGGCGCTGAGCTCCACATTGGACTGCTCCAGGGAATTGGAGGAGATGGAGCCCAGGCCGTTGCTGCCCGGCACCCCGGTGATGGGTGCGCCTGATTCCGTGGTTTCCTTGAAGACATTGCCCCCCTCCTTGTAGAGCCCGTTGAGGTTATTGAAATTGGCCAGGGCCACCTGGGCCTTGCCCAGCACCTGGCCGTTGGAATAGTGGCCGGTTATCACCCCGGCGGTATCCACCGAGACTGACTGCAGGAAGCCCGAGGCAAAACCGTCCTGGTCCTGGAAGACCGTGGTGGAGCTGTTGGCATACTGGGTGGAGGCCAGGGCCTCGGACTCAAACAGGGAACTGACCACATCCCCTTCCCGGCTGCCGTCGGCCAGCAGATCGCCGTTCACCGTCTCAAAGGCGTCCCCGGCCGGGCCGAAGATCTCCGGACCGGTGCCGTAGCCGGTGACGGTCAGGGCCAGTCCGCTGGTTTCCGTGGCCGTGTCGGCAAGCCGGTCCCGCAGCACCAGGCGGCCCGCCTCGTCAATGCCGGCATCGGCGCCAAACGCCTCTTCCAGCTGAGCAAGCAGATCCTGCACCGTCTCCCCCGCACCTTTGGCCGCATCAATATCATAGGATAAGGTAACAGCCGTGCCGTCGCCCCGGGTGCCGGAAAAACTGATCACGCCGCTCGCCGCGGTGCCCGGTGTTTCATCGCTGTAGACACTGGTCCAGGCGGTTTCGGCGCTGATCGCCGGCGGGGTGCCGGTTGCCGTGCTCAAGGCCCGGCCCGGAGAAATCACCTCGGTCTTGGAGGTGGTGATGTTGATCTGGCCGGATATGGCGTCCTGCATGGCAAAGGAGCCGCCGAAGGGATCAGCAAAGCCGCTGGCGTCCGCATCGGAAAAGCCCATGACCACATCCAGATTGCCGGAGGCGGTGTTGTCAAAAAGCCGCAGGAAACCTGCGTCATCAAGCTCCGCGGTGAGCAGGCCGGTGGCTGGGCCGGCGGAATTACCGTCCTCATACAGGGCGGACATGAAATCAAGCAGCTCCTGGATGGTGCTGGTTGCCCCCACGGTGAAGATATTGTTGCCCGCCAGGGTCACATCGCTGCTGTCCACGGCCGTGCCGCTGAAGGTGAAGACGTCGCCCGTTGTTACCGTACCGGTGCCGCCGCCGATGGTGGTCAGCAGGCTGGCCGGGTCGCTGATCACCGTGGCGCCGCCGTCGGCGCTGGCCGGGCCTGCCGACACCGCCCATTGATCCTCCACCAGGCCGCCCCCGCCGAAAGGATCGGCCCCGGTGAGCGAGGAGGTGACAAAGCCGCTGATGGCCAGGCTGCTGTCCCCGCCGGTGTTATCGGTGAGCTTCAGGCGTCCTGCCGCATCAATGCCTGCCGTGGCGCCGAAGGTGGCGCTCAGGGCGTCCAGCAGATCCTGCACCTTGTCCGCGGCGCCCACCACATACTGGCCGGAAACAGCGGTGCCGTCATTGGCGAACCCGCTGAAGGTAAAGACATCCCCGTCACTCATCACATTGCCGACCCCGTCATAGACGCTGTCCCAGACGGTCGCGCTGGTAACGCTATCGGTCAGGTCCACATTACTGAAGGCCCCGCTGTTGCTGACCAGGACCTGGGTCTGGCTGGTCACCAGGCCGCTGAAGGCGGCGCCGAAGTTCAGTTCAACACTCTGGTTGGTTGAGGCCCCGGTGAAGTTGCAGTCAAAACTGTAATAGCTGTCACCCGGTTCGAGATTGATGCGGTTTTCAGCGAGGGCCGGATCAACCTCGCCGTCCGGCGGCACATCCCACGCGGCGATATTGGTGATGTCGCCCGAGGTGTTGAAATTGATGATGCCGTACAGCAAGGCCCCGGCCCCGGCATTCTCCTCATAGTTATAGGTGGTGTTCGGGGCATAGGTCGTCAGCTCGTCGCCTTCGAGCAGCCGGAGATCCTCGGCCGGATCGCAGCTCACCAGGAATTCCCACTCGTTGTTGTTGGCGGTCCGGTCAAAGTAGATGGTGACATCGTGGCTGGCCCCCTTGGAGTCGTAGACGGTCATGGAGGAGGTATACTCGTAGTTGTTGGCGTCGATGGGGTCGGAGGGGTTGACCGCCGCGGCATTGGTGCCGTTCCAAGCCTCATAGAGGGGAACACTGACTGTTTCGTTATCCACCGTGGAATCCAGGTTGACGATCACCTCCATCAGATCCGTTTCCACCGGCGGGGTTGAGGTGCCGATGGTGATGTCGCCGATGGTGCCCTGCACCTGGCCGGTGGCCGAATCAATGGACCAGCCCTGGACAAAGTAGCCGGCCGGACTGACCAGATTGCCCTCCTGGTCGAAACGGAATTCCCCGGCCCTGGTATACATGTCCGCCTGGGCGCTGTTTTCCGAACGCAGCATGAAAAACCCCTGGCCGCCGATGGCAAGATCGGTGGCCGTGGAGGTGGACTCGAATGCCCCCTGGGCAAACAGACCGTCCACCGTGCTCAGGGTAACCCCGCGGCCCACCTGCGCACTGCCCGCCGCCGTGGAAACGGCCTGGGACAGCACGTCCTGAAAGGTGGACCGGCTCGACTTGAAGGCCACGGTGTTGACGTTGGCCACGTTGTCGCTCAACACACTCATGGCATTGCCCAGGGTGTTCAGGCCGCTGATGCTGGAATATAAAGAACTCGAAATACCCATGTTTTTCTCCTCTTCCCTTCGCCGCATTGCCGCAAAACTCATCCCGGCAATGCGTGCTCTAGCGTTTGCCCGACGTCCATGAACAAGGTGCAGGAGAACAGGGGTGCATGATTGGATAGACGCTCCGGTCCCCTGCCCGGTTACGTTTTTTTTGCATCACTATTTTGACAGCCCCGGAAACTGCCATCTCACGCGGAGAGACCCGGGCCTGTAGGGGGCGGTTCGCGAACCGCCCTGCCTGGCGCGCGGACCTGGCATGCGCAACCTCCGTATCGCGGGCAAGGCCCGCTCCTACGGCATGCGACACGTTGCCGGATGGCGGCAACCGTAAAAAAAATGTAACCGGCTCTTCCCCCCCGGCGACTGAAGCAGGCAAAGGGAGCTGGCCAGGGATGGTCAAGCCTGCACAGTGAACGGATTCGCTTCAGTTTCATGCCCGGCGTCCATGAACAAGGTGCAGAGGCTCCGCAGTCCCGCAGGTGTGGTGGTGAAAAAGCTGCTTAAACAAAGGAGGAAAGTCATGACCGTTTCAGCCCTGGACAGTTCGTTACTCTATCAGGAGCCGAGTCTTTACACGACCGTGGGAGACAGCACCCTGGACAGCGAGGATTTCATGAACCTGCTGATCACCCAGCTGCAGAACCAGGACCCCCTGGAACCGCTGGACACCTATGAAATGGCCTCGCAGATGGCCCAGTTCAGCAACATGCAGGCCACCCAGGAGATGGCGGGTAATATCGAAAAACTCCTGGAGTACCAGGTTTCGCAGAACAATGTGCAGCTCATTTCCCTGCTGGGCAGCGAGGTGACGGCATCATCCAATGTGGTGGCGGTGAGTGACGGGCAACCGGGCACCGGGGAATTCACCCTGGCGTCCGCCGTCGCCACCTGCCAGGTGGACATCTCCGACTCCTCCGGCAATGTCATAAAGTCCCTGGATCTGGGTAGCCTTGAGGCCGGCACCTACACGCTGGAATGGGACGGCACCAACAGCGGAGGGAATACCGTTGAGGACGGTCTCTATCTTTTTGCGGTGAACGGCACGACCGCGGACGGCACCGAGGCAGAGGTGGAATACCAGACCACCGGCACGGTGACCGGGCTCGATTACCAGTCAGGCACGGCGGTGCTGACCCTGGACAACGCCATCCCGGTTGAGGTGGGAGCGGTGATCGGGGTGCACAACGGCACCACGTAATACGGCGGTTGTGAACAGATTTCTCTTTTAAAATTCCGCGCGGGATGAACTGACATGTCCGGAATCTCCACCATTCTCAATATCGGCAAAGAGGCGCTGCTCGCCCAGCAGACCGCCATCAGCGTGGCCAGTCATAATATCGCCAATGCCGATACCGAGGGCTACAGCAGACAGAGCCTGACCCTGACCACCGCCGCTTCCTCTGCCATCGGCATCGGCTATCTCGGCAACGGGGTCCAGCAGGTCAGCATCATGCGCCAGTATGATCAGTTCATCAGCCGGCAGATTGTCGAGCAGAATTCAACGCTGGGCTATCTCGAGGCCCAAAGCGAGGCCTACCCCATCCTGGAGGCGATTTTCGACGAGACCGGGGACCTGGGGGTGAGTGACCTGCTGAACTCTTTCTGGGACAGCTGGCAGGCGCTGTCCGACAACCCGGAACTGGACTCCTCCCGCCAGCAGGTGCTGGAACAGGGCCAGCTGCTCATCGATAAAGTGCAGAACATCACCGCCGCCATCGGCGAACTGCGCTCGGACCTCAATGTCAGCATGGATGCGGCGGTGAGCGATGTGAATGCCATCACCCGGCAGATCGCCGATCTCAATGGGCAGATCAGCTCCACCGAAACCGCCACGGCCCAGCAGAATGACCTGCGGGACAAACGGGATGCCCTGGTCAACGAACTGGCCGGCTACCTTGACGTCACCTCCTTCGAGTCAGGCAACGGGGCCTGCACGGTGATGCTGGCCGACGGCCACAGCCTGGTGGATGCCGGCCAACAGTGGGACATTGCCTGGAATGAGGACGGGCTTTCCTGGATCAGCGAAAATGCCGGCGGCGAATCAAGCGCAACCGCCATCAAGGGCGGCAGCGATCTCGGCGGGAAAATCGGCGGCTGGACCGAGGTTCTCGGCCAGATCGAGGAAGGTAATTCGGACAACTACGCGGGTCAGCTCGACGCCTTTGCCAATGCCCTGATCCGGGAGATCAATCAGCAGTACAGCCAGGGGGTGGGACTGGCGCCCTTCAGCCAGGAGCTGCAGAGCGTGCAGATCCCGGATACGGCCCTGCTCACAGCCGCACTTGACGCCGGTCAGGCCGGCACGGCCATCCCGGCAGGCACCCTGCAGATCAACGGCGTAAATATCGGCAGGATTGCCGGCGGGGCGGCAAGTTCTGGGCTGGCCGCCGCAAAATCCGCCAATACGGCGGCGGCGATCAACGCCGCAGCATGCGGGGTCACGGCCAAACTCACCAGCCAGGTCAGCGGGACGGCCATCACCGCAGGTCTTGCTGCCGGCGAAACGGTGAACTTCACGGTGGGCGGCATCGAGGTGTCCTACACCGCAGCCGCCCCGGAGACGGCCGGGGAGACGGCGGCAAACCTGGTTGACGCCATCAACAGCGCCATCACCGCCTATAACAGTGACCCGGCCAACAGCCCGGAGATGACCATGGAGGCTATGGTGGGCGACGGGACCAACGGCGGGGCCGCGGACAGCCTTATCCTGCGCAACACCAATGCCGGCGACGAGTCGGCCATCGTCATCAGCGGCATTGATGCCGCTGAGGCAGCGGAGGGCAAACTTGGTCTGACCGGCGGCAGCTTCAGCGCGGATGCGACGCACAACAGCGGCACGGTGTCGCTCTTTGCCACCGAAGATATTGCCATCGAGGCCGGCAGCAATGATACCTACCTGGACCAACTCGGGCTCGGCGGCGGCAATGTCAGCAGCGATGACGTGGCAGGGGACGGCCAACTGACCTTCCGGGCCAGTGACAATGCGGTGAGCGGCGTGCTGCAGGGGCTGGCCTATGCGGATGAGCTGCAGACCGACGGGGGCGGCTTTGACCTGTGGCTCTACAACGGAGACGGCAGCCTCGCCTGGCCGGATGCGGTGAGCGTTGATCTGACCAGGGCCTACACCCTGCAGGATGTGGCGGAGGCCATCAACACCTCGCTTGCCAACACCACCGGCGCCAGCCCGGCCTGGCTCACCGCCTCGGTCCGGGACAACCGGCTGGTGCTTACCCCGGACAGCGATCATCAGTTCGCCTTCGGGGGTGACAACACAAACTTTCTCGCCGGCGCGGAACTGAACACCTTTTTCACCGGCAGCAGCGCAGCGGATATGGCCATCAACCAGACGGTGACCGACAACCCGGACTATCTTGCCGCAGGCCTGGTGGGCGAGGATGGGGAGATCTACACCGGCAATAACAACAACGCCCTCCTGCTCGGCAATATCTGCGACCGGGAAGATGTGGCCTTTACCGGCGGCAGCCAGACCAGCCTGAATGATTTTTACAGTTCCCTGGTGGGTGATATCGGCCTGGACAGCCAGGCCGCAACCGACAATCTGGAATACCAGACCCTGCTCGGCAACCAGCTCATGGACCTGCGCGATTCCGCCTCCGGCATCTCCCTGGATGAGGAGATGGCCAATCTCATCAAGTACCAGCAGGCCTACAGCGCCGCCGCCAAGCTGATCACCATGGCCGATGAAATGATGCAGACCCTGCTGGACACCATCTGAGGAGGAACATATGCGCATCACCACCCGCATGATTTACCGCAACATGCAGCATGACCTGAACTCGCTCAACAGCGATACCCAGACGGTCAATCGCCAGATCTCCTCGGGCAAACAGATGGCCAGCATCGCGGACAACCCGGTCAACCTGGTGACGGCGCTGGGGCTGCGCTCCGATATCGCCGGCATCAGCCAGTACCAGGAGAATCTCGACTACGGCAAAACCATGGTCACGGCGGCGGAAACATCCCTCACCCAGATGAAGGATCTGCTGATGCAGGCCAACAACGCCTCCTTGAGTCAAACGGACCGCGACATCGTCGCCGGGGAGATCAACAGCCTGTTTGAGCAGGCCATCGACCTGGCCAATACCCGGATCAACGGCAAGTATATCTTCGGCGGCTATCGCACCACCGGCTATACGGACAGCGAACCAACCCCCTTCATGGAGGGAGTGGCGGATCATTACCAGGCAAACGGCTCGGCCTGCGCAACCCTCAGCCTGCCGCTGACCAGCCTCGAAGATGCGGACAACGACGGCATCCCGGACTATGGCTACCAGTTGGGCGGCGGCGAACTGCTGATCAATGGCATTGCGGTCCCTGGGCCTCAGGCCGATGCCGTATCCACCATCTTTGCCGACGCCTCGGCCACGGCCAAGGCCGCGGCCGTCAATGCCGTCTCCGCCGAGACCGGGGTGAGCGCCGCCGTCACCCCGGCCGTGATCGCCAATGGTCAGGCGGTAACGGCGGGCACGCTCACCAGCGGGGATCTGGTCATCAACGGGGTGGATATCTTCTCCTCAGCCACGGACATTCTGGCAGATGACCAAGACAATGCCCTTATCGAGGCCATCAACAGCCGGAGCGCGGCAACCGGGGTATCGGCCTGCAGAAACAGCAACGGCCAGTTGCTGTTAAGCGCCGGCGACGGGCGCAACATCCAGGTCACCACCTCCGCCAGCGGCGAGTCGGTGAGCCACCTCAACGGCGCTGACCCGGCGGCGGCCCAGGACAAGGTCTATTTCGGCTCCGTCTTTCTTTCCTCCGCCAGCCCCTTCACCATAAACGCCGAGGAGCAGGCCACCGGCGCCCTGGCCGCGCTGGGCATGGACGGCGGGGCCGGCATTACCGGCCAGGCGGATGATACGGCCGGCGACGGTCTCTTGACCGTGAACACCATCGCCCAGCAGGAGGGCAACGTCCGCTATACCGGCGATGCACATGATCTGCTGATCAAGATCGGCGTAAGCAGCACCCTGACCGTTGGGGTTAACGGGCAGAACGCGGTGGCGGATACCGGCATATTCGACGTGCTCTCTAAGCTGCAGCAGGCCCTGCTGGGCAGCGGCTATACCGCGGCAACGGGCGGCAATCCCGCCGACGACACCACCGCCTTGCTAATCGACAATGCCACGGGGCTTGAGAACATAGAGGACGGCACGGTGTTTACCGACGGCAGTTTCTTGGTCACGGTCTTTGATCATGCCTACAATCCGCCCCATGAATTGTCCGTGGAGATCCCGGTGGACACCGCCTATGATTCATTGGAGAGCGTGGCGGCCAAGATCGACGGGGTGCCCGGCCTGACCTCCTGCTGGAATGCGGACGGCCTGCTGCAGGTGGAGAGCAGCGAGGCGGAGCGCTACAGCTTTTCATTGGCTGACGACAGCTCCAACTTCCTGCAGCTTGCCGGACTGACGGATGCAACCATGCAGAGCCAGGCCCTGGACCAGTCGCTTGCCGGCCTCCAGCAATGCATGGAGGAGATCGCCTCCCAGGTCTCCTCCTGCGGCGCGGCCTATAACCGTATCACCGTGCAGAGCCAGATCTATGATGATCTGGACCTGGCCATCCAGGAAAACCTGTCAAACAAGGAGGACACCGACCTGGTTGAGGCGGCCATGCAGCTTGCGGCAAAAACCACCGCCTATGAGGCAGCCCTGGCCGCCGCTGCCAAGGTCACGGAGTTGAGTCTGGTGGATTTTCTGTAAGGCAAAAATGCAGAAGTGGATGCAGAGGCGGTTCGCGCAGCGCCCCTGCACGCCTCCCTGCAAGGTCCCGTCCCGCATGTAAAGTTTTGTTAATAATGCAACCCCGTTTTTTAACAAAACTTCACGTGAGTTTTCGCTTTGGTAAGCCGAGAATAATTTATGTCTTCTTCTCGCCTGACCGGCAACATATTGCGGTCGCAGGTCATCACCTTACCAAACGACAACAGACGGGGCATCATGAAAAATCCGGCAAGCGAAGCAAGCGATCTCGAGATCATCGCGCAGGTACTGCATGGCGAGGTAAATGCCTTTGCCTGTTTGATTGAGCGCCATAAGAAACTTGTTTTCCACATCGTCAACAACCACATGGCCGCCCAGTTTGTCGAGGAAACCGCCCACGATGTTTTTGTCAGGGCCTACCGGTCCCTGAATCATTTCAGCAATAAAGGAGATTTTAAGAATTGGCTCTCGTCAATTGCCGTGAGAACATGTTATGATTTCTGGAGAAAAAAATACCGGTCACGGGAAGTGCCCATCAGCGCCCTGTCCGACCAGCATGTTGACTGGCTGGAGAGGACCGTTACCGACGAGTCGGAGGCGTGCCATGCCGACGGCCACCGGCAGCTTGAGGCAAGGGAGATGCTGGCCTGGATGCTGGCCAAGCTTTCCCCGGCCGACCGCATGGTGCTGGAACTGGTTTATCTGCAGGAATATTCCTGCGGCGAGGCGGCCCAACTGCTCGGCTGGAGTGTCGCCAACGTAAAAATCAGATCATTCAGGGCCCGGGCCAAGCTGAAAATACTTTGCAAGGATCTGCTGAGGGATCACTGACCAGGTGAATTTATGAAACTGAGCAAGGAAGCTCTTTCAAAAATTTTCAACACCTTTCGTGGTGTTCACCAAAATAAGGATAAGGTTGAACCTTCTGCCGGCTGGCAAAGCAGGGTCATGGATGATATCAGGCAGCAACCCCCGCCGGCCGGGCGCTGCTTTCGCCCTGTGCTCTGGGGCACCCTGTTTGTTCTTTTTATTGGCCTGCTCTGCCTTTATTTTCTGATGCGCTGAAAATCAAGAAACGTTATGAGCCTCTGGCAAAATGACGAATGACTTACCAGATTGTGGCGGTCTTGACGGATGGATATCCAGCCGGCGGCGTCAGTGGTTTCATTTTGCCAAAGGCTCTCCGATAATCAAATAATCAACCGCTGCCCCTTCTTTTTACGTTTTCCAAAGGCGGCCAAGCCGGTTAGCCCTGATCCAAGCAACCAAATGGCTCCAGGTATGGGAACCGCTGAAACTTCTCCGTTGCGAAGGGCTAACCCGGAACCGCCGTTGAAGGACTGGAGGGCGTAGATCTGGCCGCCGCGGTCCATGTCGAAGGTCCAGGCGTAGCCCGGATTGACAGCCGCCCACTCCGTGCTGGACCAGTACCAGGACGAAGTTAAATTATTAAAATCTCCAGTATTCTGCAGGCCCCATCCCGCCTGGGGACTTCTTCCAGCAGTATCGTAATATGCCAGGTTACCCAATTCCTCATAAAACAGATGGCCCATCTCCGAGCTGGTAATGTTATAACCTGTCGTGGTGGTGCCATCCCAACCCCATTGATATGGACCATCAACGGTACTGCCCAGCCGCCAGGTGTTATCATCCCAGGCAACTCGATAACCAGCATTAATATTATAGGTTAAAGTCGAATCCAGCCCTGCGGCCCAGGCATTCTGCGCCCCACAAGTTGCACCGGCATGGGTATAATCCAGCCAGACTACGGAATTACCATTATTGTCATTGTCCCAGATCAGGTTGAATTCTCCGATCGGGGCAGCCCCGCCCACACCGTCAAGGTCATAGGTTGCAGTGCCGATTACGGTCAGTGCCGCCTCCGCCGCCCCCGCCATGCCGAACAGCAACATCCCGGTTGTCAATCCTGCCAAAAGTTTTTTCTTCATCTTGATTTTTCCATTTTTGTTATCCCCGGCTCATCAGGCGGGGAAGAGGTTTTGATTCTTGTGACCGATCAATTCGGGGATTTTGTCACAATTTAATTGGAGCCAATAACCATGCGGATCACATCATTATTTGCTCCTTTCTTTTTTTGTTATTTTTTGGTTTATGTCATACTATGCACAAATCGCACAAGTCGGGTTGATCATCTTGCAATATTCAGACCGATTTGCCGCCCAAAAAAATTGGTAAAATTTCAGCAAGTTAGTTTGAAGCTAATTTTAAGAATTTATTTTAATTCCAGATACTCGGAACGAATTTACAATTTTATGGAATCAGGACGTAATGAATCTATCTGGCTGGCACAACTTCGTGAAATTTTGTTGTCAGGAGAGAAGCAACGGGTTACCATACCTCCGCTGCTTCCGCCCGCACTGCTCATCGCCTTGCGCTATCTCTATTTCCGGGCAGCACCGGCACCTATTAATTCACCGTCCCCATGCTGAAAACCGATAACACCTGCCACCCGGCGCCGGGCAGCGAATCACTGCTGCTCTTCCCGCCTTTCGCCGATCCCACCTGGCCCTATGTGGCCCTGCCCGCCCTCAAGGGATATCTGCGGCAACGCGGCATCGAGACCGTGGTGCGGGACCTCAATATTGAGGGGCTTGATTTTCTGCTGGACCCAGGCACCATTGCCGGATGGCGGCAGCGGCTGACGGATCGTTTCCATGCTTTGAATAACCAGCGGCGGCTCACGCTGTACGAGCAGATGGAATACCGGCGGGTGGCGGAGGCCATGGCCCTGGATCGCGATTTCGGTCAATGCGCCGCAATCATGCGCGACCCGCAGCGGTTTTACCGGAAAAAGGCTTACCAGCGCAGCCGCGACGGCCTTGAAGAACTCTTCCTCCTCATGGAGGCGGTCTTTTTCCCCTTCCGCTTCGGCTTCAACCGGGCCAATCATCTGGCCGCGCCCTGGGACTTCGACCTGCTGGACCATTATATCGCCGGCCGCTGCAGCCCGTTTGACGGCTTTTACCGCGCTCAGCTCGATAAGCTCGACCCGCCGCGTTTTGCCGGCCTTTCCCTGACCTTTGTCTCCCAGATTCCCGAGACCTTTTATCTGGGCAAACTGATCAAGGAATACTTTCCGGCCTGTTTCGTCATGCTGGGCGGCCCCTGCATCGACCAGATCGTCCGCAACGCCGCCCCTGAGGCGGTGGGCCGCATCTTCGATTATGCGGACGCGGTGGGCCTGCAGGAGGGGGAGAAAACCCTGGCGGAGCTGCTGCCGCTGCTGGCCGCGGGTCCTGCCGATCCGGAGCGGCTCGCCACCATCCCCAACCTGGTGAGGAAAGATCCGCACACCGGCGCCCTGCTGCGGGGACCGGCCTGGACCCTGAATCTGGCCGACGGCGCGGCCCCGGATTACAGCGACCTCGACCTTGACCGCTATCTGGCGCCGGACCGTCTGCTGCTCTACAGTCCCACCAGGGGCTGCTACTGGAACAAATGCTCCTTCTGCTGTTACGGCTTCAACCAGTCTGGCCGCCACCTCTACCGGGAAATCCCGGTCAAACAGGCGGTGGCCGATTTGCGCGGCCTGCAGCAAGAGTTCGGGGTGAAAAATTTCTATTTTTCCTGCGACGTGCTGGCCCCGGCCTATGCCCTCGACCTGGCCCGCGGCATCATTGATGCGGGGCTGGATATCCGCTGGTCCACCGACCTGCGCATCGAGGCCGCCTACACCCCGGAGAACTGCCGCCAGCTCCAGCAGGCCGGGCTCCGGGCCGCGGCCTTCGGCATCGAAAGCGGCTCGGACCGGATCCTGGGGCTGATGAACAAGGGCATCAAGGTGGAGCTGATCCGCCGCATCAACCGCAATTTCCACCAGGCGGGCATCGCCACCAGCTGGATGACCTTTCTCCAGCATCCCGGCGAGACCTGGCCGGAGGCGATGGAGACCCTGGCCCTCATCGAACGGCAAAGCCCCATGATCGATCAGTTCATTGTCGGCGACTTCAATCTCACCCCGGGTTCACTCATCGCCTGCCGGCCGGAGCAGTATGGCATTGCCGCGATCTACCATACCGCGGGCGATGTCTTCAAACTTTTCCCCCAGTACCGCATGGCCGAAAACGGCGGCGGCGAAGATGCGGCGGATACCCTGGATGACAGCATCGCCGCCCTTTCCCGGCGCTACCATCTCGACCACTACCCCTGGGCCGGGGCCATCTCCACCCACCACTCCTTTCTCTACCTGCTGCGCTTGGGCCAGAGGGCCTTTGCCCAGGAGTGGCCCGGGGCAAAAAATCCCACCCATAGGCCGAAGAAGGCCCTCCGTCCCAAATTCTCCCTGGCCGAGGCCCGCAGGCATGAGGAGTCCTTCATGCAGCGCTATCTGGCCAGCGCCCTGCAGCCCGGCCAGGACGGGGGCCCGGCGCCTCTGTGTTTCAAGCACTTTTCCAGGGAGCTTAGGAACAGGTAAGACCTGACGCGGGATGGAGCGGACTCATGACGCAGTGATGATCACAGATCCCCGTACAGCCTGCGCGTATTTTCCCGCACCGCCGCAAGCACCGCGTCAACGGCAATGTCCTTGATCTCCGCAATGGCCTTTACGGCGATCACCACATTGGCCGGTTCGTTTCTCTGGCCGACATCAGGGCCAAGGACCGGACTGTCGCTTTCCACCAGCAGACAGGAGAGCGGCAGGAGCCCCACCAGCTTCTGTTTCTGACGGGAACGGACCAGCGACGGCGGCACGGAAAAGAAAAAACCCGCCTCCACCGCCGGCAGGGCGGCGGAATACCTGCCGTCAAAGGCGTGCATCTGCACCCGCTTTGCACCCTGCTCCAGCAGCAGGGCAACCGCCTGGCGGCCGGCGGAACGGGAATGGACATTGAGCGGCAGATCGAGCCCTTCCGCAAGTTCTATAAATTTTCGAAAAACCAACCGCTGCACTTCCCTCGCCTCTTCCTCCTGGGCAAGCCAAAAATCAAGCCCAACCTCACCGATGGCATAAAAACGTGCTGCATGCTGCCGGATAAAACCGCTCAACCGCTCCGCCTCCTCCATGTCGGCAAATTCAGGATACAGGCCTGCCGCCGGTTTCAGGACCGGATACTGTCCGGCCAACTCCAGATTGCGCCGGGCATCCTCCAGGGTCTCGCCGACCATGACGATGGCCGCAACGCCTGCTTCCTGCGCCCGGTTGATCACCTCCTGCCGGTCCTGATCAAAGGCATGGTCACAGATATGCGCATGGGTGTCGACAAGTATTGGCTGCTTATTTTCAGTACCCCCCTCGAATCGCATCATGTCCTTCCCCCCTTTTTGGTAGGCAATTATTTTACTCTTTGATCAATATCAGGCAAAGTGTATAGTCAATCAATTAAACTATGGAGCCTCTTGCAAAATGAACATCTACTCCGATCGGCTAAAAATCACCTGTGCGGCGTCTTCCTGGTGAAATCGTCCTCAACGTAGCACTGCTACGCTTCCGGGCGATTTCACCACTCATCCTTGCACAGAATATTTTCCTCTCGATCTCGCTACGACGTTCATTTTGCAAGAGGCTCTATGTATTGTTTTTTTTATTTGTGAGGATTGTCTATGACCGGAAAGGACATCAGATGGGCGCAGCGTTTCGCAAATTTTCGGAAAGCCTTGAGCCAGTTGCGGAAATTTGTCGACAAGGGTGACCTGTCCGAACTTGAACAGCAGGGCCTGGTCAAGGCATTTGAATATACCTTCGAGCTTGCCTGGAACAGCCTGAAGGACTTTTTGGAATACCGAGGCCAAAGCGAGATCTACGGATCAAGGGATGCTATTCGCAAGGCGTTTGAGCTTGGCCTGGTGGAAGACGGTGAAGGCTGGATGGACATGCTTAAAAGTAGGAATCTCACCTCCCACACCTATAATGAGGAAGTTGCGGAAGAGATATGCCGGGCAGTGCTGCTCAATTATTTCCCGCTTTTCCTTGCTTTGGAAACACGACTGCTGAATCTTCTCGCTGATCAGACATGAGTTGAGGAATGGTGGCATGTCTTACGGCTTGAAGGATGAAACAGTAGAAGGAATTAAAGGCGTTTTTGCCAAATACCCCGAGGTGGATGAAGCGATTCTCTATGGTTCCCGTGCCAAGGGAAATTTCAGGCTCGGTTCGGATATCGACCTGACCTTGAAGGGAGAATGGCTGAATCTGCAACTCCTCAATAAAATCAGCCTGGCCATCGACGACCTGCTTCTGCCTTATCATGTCGACCTCTCCATCTATCACCAGATTGATAATCCGGACCTGATCGCGCATATCGAGCGGGTTGGCAAGATTTTTTATCAGTCCGGGAACCGAAGCCGGTAATCTCCCGGTATTGTGTTTTACGTTTGCCCCCCAAAAATGCCCTGTATCTACAACTCCCCGTGTTCCAGAAAACTGTAATGTCCCTGCCGGCTGAAAATAATGTGGTCCAGCACGGCGATGCCGAGGGTTTCCCCCGCCTCCCTGAGCTGCCGGGTGATCTGCAGATCCTCCTTGCTGGGCGTGAGGTTGCCCGAGGGGTGATTGTGAGCAAGGATAACCGCTGAAGCCCGGTCGGTGATGGGATCGGCAAAGACTTCACGGGGGTGAACCTGGGTTTTGTTCACCAGACCGACCGAGACGACGCGGGTGGTGATGACCTCATTGGCGCCGTTCAGGGAAATGCAGAGAAAATGTTCCTGCTTGCGGTCGCCGTAGTGTCGCACCAGGGGCAGCACATCAACCGGGGTTTTGATCTTGATGCCCTCCGGCCGGATGCGGCGGCGGGCGAATTCCAGGGCTGCGGCGACAAGGGTGGCCTTGGCCGGCCCCACTCCTTCTAAGCGCTGGAGATCGGCCAGGTCCGGCCTGCCGTGCTGATCGTCCACCAGCCGGACAATCCGTCTGGCCACGGTCAGTACATCATGGCCCTTGGTGCCGAAGCCCAGCAGAATGGCCACCAGTTCCTCATCGGTCAGGGCAGCGGCCCCCTTGCTCTGCATCTTTTCCCTGGGCCGGTCATGTTTGGGCAGGTCGGCTATGCGCTTGGCCATAAGGCACGTTTCCTCCTTTTCATCAGGCGGCCGCCCACTTCTGGCCGCTGTTGGCATACTGCAGCATCATGTCAAAGATGCTGTCGCATTTTTCCTTGAACAGCAGCCGGTCGTAACTGTCGGGCAGTTGTTCATCCAAAATCCGCTCAACCGTGGAGCGGACAATGGCCCTGGTATGGGTATCCTTGTACCAGTCCTGGATCAGCACCCTGGGATGTTCCTCCAGCAGCCGGTGCAGCAGGGACTTGGCGGCCAGCTTGACCTTTTGCTCCTCTTCCCTGGTCATTTTCTCCTTTTTCAGCAGATCAAAAAGTTCCAGTTCGTCCTCGGACAGGCCTTCCCGGATATGCCGCTCATCCTCGTCCTGCAAGCCCCTGGCAAGGTTCATCAGGTCATCATAATAATTCTCGGTGGACGAGCCGCCGGCGTTATAGGCGTCGATGATCGTCTGCAGCTTTTGGGCAAAATCGGTACGGGTCATATTCTGCCGCAGCATCTGAGTAATCTTGCCGCCAATGAAGGCGCGCAGGTCGGCGATTTCGATATTCTTATAGGCGGCATGCCGAAAATCTTCCTTGAGCTTGTCAAAATCGATTTTGCTGAGATCCCAGGTCCTGCCGGTCTGGACGATCTGAAAAGAGGGGGTCTCCTGACCGGCTACCCCTTGTTCCGTTTTATTGACCACCACGCTTTCGTCAAGCAGTTCGCTGATGCGCAGGCTCACCGCCTCGATATCCTGACGGTCGATGATGCTCTCGATCACCCCGCGCAGGTACTGGAAAACCGCCACCAGCCGGCCGGTGCCCCGGCCCAGGATTTCCGGCTTGCAGGCCTCATAGAGCGCCGAGATGGTATTTTCATAGACATTGAAGCTCTTGCGCCATTCGTCATTGCCGAGCAGGGTGTCGGCGTAGGCATTGAACAGGCCGATGTTTTTAAAGACATTACGATTTTCGAGGATTTCAGGAATGTCGATCCGCCGTTCCCGGCAGAAGGCCAGACCCTGGCCGATGGCGTCCTCCAGCAGCCGGAACAGCTCCTCCTTGTCCCGGACCGGGGATTCGTCCAGCCCCTCCTCGCCCCGGGCATAGTCCTGCAACGCCTTTTTCATGTTGCGGAAGACGTTGTAGTAATCGATGATCTCGCCGTTGCGCTTCGCCACCCCGTTGATCGCAAAGGAGGTCACCCGGTTGGCCCGGGCAATGGTCTGCATCAGGGTGTGGTCCTTCATCGGCTTATCGAGATACAAGGTGGAGAGGGTGGGAGCATCAAAGCCGGTGAGCCACATGGCGCAGACAAAGACCAGCTGCAGCGGGTGCTCCGGGTCCTTGAAGTTGTACTCGATATCATGGCCGTGTTCGTCCACCTGCTCCAGGCGAGTGCGGTGCGGTTTGATGTCCAGCTTCCGGGCCTTGAATTTCTCTTCCTCCCCGGCCTCGCTGCTGACCACCACCGCCATCTCCACCCGTCGCATGTACTCGACAAGCTTTTTCAGCCGGTGCTTTTCCAGATCGTTATCCGACTTCTTGATGCGGCCCACCAGGGTTTTGATCTCCTCCTTCCATAACCGCTGCACCTTGTCATGCATCCTCACCGCCGTGAACTTGTCCACCGCGACGACCATGGCCTTGCCCAGATAGCCCCGGCGGGGAAAGTGATAGACGATGTCCCTGGCAATGGCCTCCAGCCGGTCGTCGCGCTTGATCACCTCGATCTCGGCGGCGAATTTTTTCTCCAGCTTGGCCTGCTGGCTCTCGTCCAGGTTCTCCTCTTCCAGTATCTGGTAGAATTCCTCGCTCAACTCCTCGTTCTGGATGCACACCTCCGGCACCCGTTTGCGGTAGAAAAGCGGCACCGTGGCGCCCTCGTCCATGGACTGCTGGAAGTTGTACTCGCTGACGTAATCGCCGAACCAGGCGTTGGTCTTGCGCTCCCGGCCCAGCAGCGGCGTGCCGGTGAAGGCCAGGTACTGGGCGTTGGGCAGCCCATGCCGCATGTTTTCGGCCAGGGACTTGTACTGGGTGCGGTGCGCCTCGTCGACGATAACGATGATGTCGTCCCGGTCGGAGAGCAGCGGGTAGTCCTTGCCCTTGTCATAGCGGAACTTCTGGATCAGGGTGAAGACGATCCGCTTGTTCCGGCCCAGGAACCTGCGCATCTCCTCGCTGTTTTTGGGCTGGGCCGCCTCGTGTTTTTTAACCGTGCCGGTGTTGAGAAAGTTGCGATAGATCTGGCCGTCCAGGTCCTCGCGGTCAGTGATCACCACAAAGGTGAAGTTGCCGGGGACTTTGCGGAAAATCTTGCGGCTATAGAAGATCATGGAAAAGCTCTTGCCCGACCCCTGAGTGTGCCAGAAGACGCCGAGTTTCCCCTGCCGCCCCGCCCGCTCCAGAAAGACCGCATAGGCCCGGTTGACGCCGAGGAACTGGTGGTTCATGGCGATGATCTTCTGGGTTTCCTTGTGGAAGATGATGAAGTTCTCCACATAGTCAAGCAGCCTGCCCGGCGCGCAGAGCCCGGCCGCCACGTATTCCAGGCTGGTGCCTTCCCGCCTGACCCGCTCCCGGTCCACCTTTTCCTTTTCATCCGCCACCCGCAGCCAGGGAAAAAAATGCTCCCAGCCGGCGGTGCAGCTGCCCACTTTGGTCTCGATACCATTGGAGAGGATGCACAGACCGTTGGTCAAAAAGAGCTGGGGGATGTCCTTTTTGTAATTGGTGAGGTTGTCGTCATAGGCGGATTTGAGTTTGACGTTGGAGTTCTTCAGTTCGATGAACACCAGGGGGATGCCGTTGATGTAGAGCAGGATGTCCGGCCGCCGAAAGTACAATTCACCTCTGATCCAGAGCTGGGACACGGCCAGAAAGTGATTATTCTCCGGTTGGTTGAAGTCGATCACCCGCACCCGTTCCTGCTCTTTTTTGCCCTCTGCGTTGTCAAACTCCACCGGAATGCCGTCCCGGATCAGGGTGTCAATCTCCCGGTTGGCGGCAATGGCTGTCATGGCCGGCCGTTTGTCAATCAATCGGGCCAGGGCCGTCTCAATGGCCGCCTCCGGGATGGCGGGGTTGAGCCGGATGGCCGCCTCCCGCAGCCGGCCGGCAAAGATCACCTCCCGTTTATCGCGGCGTCCCGATCCGTCGTGCAGATCAGCCGGATCAACGGTGTGGCAGTTCAGCAGCTCAAAACCGAACTGGTGCAGCTTCTCCAGCATGGCCTGCTCGATCTGCTCTTCGGAGATGAAGTTAGCCATTGCCTGCCTGCCGGGTTTGTATTATATTCTGACCAGACAGACCAGAACAGGGAGGAGTTACTATGCGCAGCGAATGGCAACTGCAGGAAGCAAAGGGCAACCTGAGCCAGCTCATCAAACGGGCGGCGGGCGGCGAGGCCCAGGTGGTGACGGTGCACGGCAAGCCGACGGCGGTGGTGGTTTCGGTGGAAGAATACGCCCGGCTCACCCGCCAGCGGGGCAAGCTCTCCAGCGCGCTGCTGCGCCCTGAGCTTGCCATCGACGACCTCGACCTTTCCCGCAGCCGCGACACCGGCCGCGACCTCGAATTATGAGTTGGCTGCTCGACACCTGCGTGCTTTCCGAATACGCCAGGAAGGTTCCCGCACCACACGTCATCGACTGGCTGGACCAGCAGGACGAAGAAAGCCTCTTCATCAGTCTCATCAGCCTGGGCGAGATCGAAAAGGGCATCCTTAAGCTGCGCCCAACCGACCCTGGCCGCAGCCAGAGACTCACCGCCTGGCTGGGCAAGGTGGAGCAGCGCTTCGCCGGGCGCATCCTGCCGCTCGATAGTGCCGCGTTCCACGTCTGGGCACAGATCGCCGCTCAAGCTGAACTCGCCGGCCAGCCCCTGCCGGTGATGGATGCGCTCCTCATGGCCATAGCCCAATGCCATGGCCTCACCATCGTCACCCGCAACGTACGGGACTTCGCGTCCTACCCGCAGGTCTTCAATCCCTGGGAGTTGTAAAACCGCCGTACCCATCTTTTCACCCTTCATGCATAGCCTCCTCCATGCCGGGCGGGAAATGGATGTCGAGGTTTTCCACCGGGAGTTTGCCGGAGATGAGGCGGGGGAGGAGGAGGTCGCGTGTTTTCTCCAATACCGTATTTCCCTGCGCCAACCGCTCTTTTTGATGAAATAGCGGGGCAATTATCGAATCAAACTGTTTTTGCAATAGTTTGGAGGGGATTAAAATAGAAATCCCGTTGATATGATTACGGTTCAAAGAAGGCACTCCAGCGCCAGCATTAAAGTTCTCAAGCCCCATGTTTTTCAGGGTGTAATAGACCAAATAACTCGAATTGCCATAAAAATTCCTCACATACAGGCACGTATTCAAGGGCCAGGCATTTTCGGATATATACTGGACCGTTCCCAAACTTCCCGATCTTCCCGTAGTAATAACCGGAGGCTTTACTTTAAATTGATGGTGATGTGTCTTGATCGAGGTTGAGGCTACAACCGGGTAAGGTCCAGGAACAACTTGCTTATCAGGGAGGTCATAACCACGCTGGAGCATGCAAAAATCGCCAAATCTTTTCTGTGCCCACCCCTCCGGCACGCCCTTCACCATCTTCGCCTGCTTATAGCCGGGGAAACGGAAGCGCACGAACCACTCGCAATAGATCTCCTCGGCCATCTTTTCCAGCAGGGCAATGCGGCGTTTGTTGTTTTCGATCAGGTCGTCGTAGGCGGAGAGGATGGCGGCGATTTTTTTCTGTGTGGGCATCGATGGAACATTAAGAGCCGTCATTTTTTTAAATGACGTATACTGAAACCTGGAAACGCCAGTATGTTGAATGTTGTAAACAGCCATGTACCCGGCATCATACAGCCCTTGGAGCAGGTAATAAATGAACGTGGGGCTATATCGCACTTGATCTAAACGTAAATGCCGGCAGAAGCTTGCACAAAGAACTGGGACCTTATTATGCTTTTCAAAAAAGGTTGTATTAAGTAAAGCACTCCGTCCCGTGGATTGCTTTGCAGTCCCACCAGCCATTTCAAATACAATATCTCCTGGCTGAAGCTTTTTTCGTTCTAGCAAACGATCCTTAATCCAACGACGAGGCAGCTCTAGTTTCAGATCATGCAAACCTGAGAAGTCAGTACCTCTTACAACTTCGCAAAGTTGATGTCCAATTGCGCTTTGTCCCTCCCCCCACTCTCCATCCCTACTTTCAACCAGAAGATCCGCGAAGGGAACTTTATTCCATTCGCTCATTGTTCTCCCACCATCAGTCCTATGTTCTTTGAAATCACAGTCTCTAATTCACCTGAAGCGTTATTCAGCCGCGTCAGCTCCTCATTCATCGCCAGTAATTCCTCAATAAACTCCTCCTCAGTCTTGCCATCCTCCTCGATCACCACCCCCACATAGCGGCCGGGATTGAGGGAATAATCCTGCTCACTGACCTCCTCCGGGGTGGCCAGCCTGCACAGTCCGGTGACATCCGCATATTCCGCCTGGGGAAAACGCTCCTGCAGCCAGTGGATGTGGCGGAAAAAGCTTTCGGCGGTTTTCACCTCACCCTGCAGTTCCTCCAGAGCAGTTTTCAGGGCTTTGATCTTGCGATCCACGGCCTGCCGTTTGTTGGTCTTTTTGGCAACCTCGGCCTGTTCCTTTTCATGGCAGCGGATGATCCTGGCGAGCTGTTTCAACCCCTCGTGCAGGCTGGTGAAGAATGGGTCGAAGGCCTGCCGCAATTGCTGCTGGGCCGCGTTTTTTGTGTCGATGGCTGCTGCGCCGGCCTCCCCGGCGAGATACTTATCATGCTGGACCTGCAGTTTTTTCAGCCCGCTCCACTGGGCCAGCAGATCGGCCACCGCCTGTTTGCCGCCGTTGTTGTCCAGCACCGCCAGGAGCTGCCCGGCCACCGGGCCGACCTTCTCCTTGTTTTCGCTGAGCTTTTCCATGCCCTGCGCAAAATAGCGGTCAATGAGCTGGACGAATTTATGGCGCTTGCCCCGGCGCAGGTGGCTGACCACGGCGATGTTATTGATCTGCTCCTCGGAAAATTCCCGGTGGGCCCGGTCGATCTGGGTGAAGATATTGCGGCTGTCGATGAACAGGATGCGCTCATCCTGCTTGGCCTTGTCAAAAAACCACAGGGTGGCCGGCAGGGTGACGGTGTAGAACATGTTGGAGGGCAGGGTCAGCATGGTGGAGATCAGGTTGCTGTCGATCAGCGCCCGGCGGATATCGGCCTCGGAGTGGCGGGCATCGGAGGCGGAATTGGCCATGACCAGGGCGGCCCGGCCCTTGTCATTGAGCGAGGTGGCGAAGAGGTTGATCCACAGGTAGTTGGCGTTGGGCACCGTCTCCTTGCCCTGCTCGCCCTTCTTGATCTTGCTCTTGTTGCGGGGGATGCCGTAGGTGTTGAAGCGCCGGTCCTTTTCTACAGTGCTGAGATTGACTTCATCCACGTTGAAGGGTGGATTAGCCAGCACATAGTCAAAGCGGCCGAAGCTGTCATGCACATTATCAGAGTAGGTGTTGGCCTGCTTGACGTCACCGCGCAGGCCGTTGACCGCCAGGTTCATCTTGGCCAGCTTGACGGTTTCCAGGGTCTTTTCCTGGCCGTAGACATAGATATCGCCGCCGTCGCCGTTGACCAGTTCGTCCCGGTGGCGGTCGATGAACTTGGCCGACTGGACGAACATGCCGCCGGAGCCGCAGGCCGGGTCAAAGACCGCGCCGCCGAAGGGTTCGATGATCTCCACCATCAGCCGCACCACCGAGCGGGGCGTAAAAAACTCACCGCCGCCCTGGCCCTCGGCCATGGCGAAATTGCCGAGAAAATATTCATAGATCTGGCCGAAGATGTCGCCTTCGGCATCGGCCGGGATATTGGCGAAGTTCTTCAGCAACTGGCCGGGGATGGTCCGGTCGGTGCGGGTCAGCCGGAAATATTCGTCCTGGGGCAGGACGCCGCGCAACTCCTGCTTGTACTCTTCGATGGCCTCCATGGCCTTTTTGATGGCCTTGGCTATGTCCTGTTCTTCCGGCAGGTTGAGCAGATAGTCATAGCGGGCATGATCCGGCAGATAAAAGCCGGACTTCTCGACGGCGATGTCGCTGAGGGGTTTTTCCCGCCGCGTTCCTTTGAGCCTGGCGTATTCCTTGAGAATCTCCTTCTCATACCGGCGGTAGCGGTTGTCGGCGAATTTCAGGAAGATCAGCCCCAGCACCGGGGTGGAATACTCACTGGCCTTGAGGTCGGAATTGGCCCGCAGGGTGTCGGCGCTGCGCCAGAGATCATTTTCAAGTTGTTTCAGTTCTTCGGAGTTCATTTGCCAAACACTATTACGTTAAATGAAAGGGATAGCCACAATTTTTCTGCTCCAATCCGGAATTATCGGCACCCTTTTCTGGCTATGCATGTTTAATTGGGAAGGGTATGAGATCAGATGAGGTTTTTCGGAAAATCATTACCATATTCAGGCAAAACTGCAAAAAGCAATTCTGCAGGATTACCTTTAAAACTTACCTTGCCCGGTTCACGTTGGGCAGGAAAGATAACAGCTGCGGCCGGCCCAGTCTGCCGATCATTCATTCTTTCCCTCAAAATTGCCCAAAATCCCTCTGCCATTCGCGCGTTTGCCCAAGACCGATGAACGGCTATCGACAAGAGAATGCACAACTCACCTGAATACTCCAACTAGTTGACATTAGGTGTTTTTTCGCCTAACGATAATAAAAATACCGCCACTCGAAAAATATTGACAAGTCCAAATTGACCACTTAACATGAAACTATAATTTCCGATTCGTAGCGGTATCGGCAGGCTCGGGCGGCCATTTCATTTCATCCTGATCCTGCCCGTTGCAGTACGTTTTCTCTTTTGTTGATGCAGTACAGAGTGTTACCCGGCAGCCAAAATTGGTTTTCCCAACCCAGGGCGATTCACCTCATTAAACACAGCAAAGGGGGGCGCGATCATGTTATACCATCCGGAACTCATTGTTTACCTTTGGCTTTTCCCTCTTTTCCTTTGGGTAGTTGCCCCTCTTCTCTTCTCACCCATCGGCATGTTGCTCCGCTTTATTATCGGCGAGCCGGTTCCCGAGAGTGCGGCGGAGCGGGGTGTCAGCCGGGTCAGCAGCTAAACCGACGCACTCCGGGACAAAAAACACGCCCTCAGCCAATGTCTGATGCCCGGTGTCATGGGCTGTAAGTTCAGCCGCCCATGGCACCGCCAACTTGCCCCCGTTTTCCGGGTGGATGCAGGTTGATGCTTTGCCGCGGCAGCAATATCGTCTTCATGCCGGGCAGATGAGCGGTAGCCGTACTGCAGAAAATCCAGCCATCGTTGTTGCGCCCCCAAAACCCGCCTTCCTTGAAAAAAACTCTGTAAAACCAATTCTGCAAGATTCCCATAAACGTCACCCCAGCCTGCCGGCGAAAATTTAACGGATACCCCTTGATTGTCACTTGCACAACAACGGGGTGAGCGTGTACAACAGGCCTTTGGACCATGAAAGTGACCGGTAATGCCCAGGAAGTTCCGCGGGCCCGGCGCTCTCGCTTGCTTCACGTTTTAACCAGGTGAAAGGAAATGAAAAATAACGGACTGGCCTTTGTTCTGATCACCACTGTTGCCATGGTAATTCTCGGCGCCGGCCTGTCGGTGTTTTTCAGCCGGTTCATGAATCTTGGCGGCGCCGGCACTGATACCGCGCCGATTTCCGGGCCAAACCTTCCGCCCCAGGCCGCCCCAATCCAGGAACCCGCGGCAGCACTCACCTATTCCCCGCCCTCTCCCCAGGATGCGCCGCCGGCCATCAGGGAAGCGGTGCTGCTCGGCTACAACATCCTCCTGGAGACCGGCAAATATGCCACCCCGTATGTGGGCAACAAGCTCTCCTGCAGCAATTGCCATTTCAAGGCCGGCCTCACCCAGGGGGGCAAAAACGGCGGCCTGTCCCTGGTGGGCGTGGGCGCCACCTATCCCAAATACCGCAAACGGCAGGACTATGCCGTGGATCTGGTCACCCGCACCAACGACTGCTTTAAACGGAGCATGAACGGCAGGCCACTGCCCGAGGAAAGCAAGGAGATGACCGCCATTGTCACCTACTACCAGTGGATATCCAAGGGGCTGCCGGTTTACGCGGAGATCCCCTGGCTGACCATAAAACCCCTGCCGAGCACCCATGTTCCGGACAAGACCAGGGGTGAGCAGCTTTATGGCGTCAAGTGTTCCGCCTGCCACGGCAAAAACGGCGAAGGCACCGCCGCCGGTCCGCCCCTGTGGGGCCAAGACTCCTTTAACGATGGGGCCGGCATGCACAAGCCGGTGAACATGGCTGCCTTTGCCCAGCTCAACATGCCCCTGGGCAACCCGGATCTCGCCGTGGAGGACGCCCTTGATCTGGCGGACTATATCACCGCCCAGCCGCGGCCCCATTTCAGCGCCAACTAGCAGCGGGGAGAGCAAGAGCATGGAGTTTCCGATCTTCCAGGTGCCCTATCTCGGCAACGGCATGACCATAGCCCTTGATGCCGTGCTGCATGTCATCATCAGCCACGGCCTGGCCATTGGCGCGGTTTCCATGGTGGTGTGCGCCGAATATATGGGCCAGCGCCGCTCTTCCGGGGCCTGGGAGGTCTTTGCCAGGGATTTTCTCGGCTTTATCGTTGTCTTGACCACCAGCGTCGGCGCCATGACCGGGGTCGGCATCTGGCTGATCACCAGCGCCCTGGCGCCGCGGGGCATCGGCTCGCTGCTCCGGGTCTTTTTCTGGCCCTGGTTTATCGAGTGGGGGGTTTTCACCGCCGAGGTGATCATCGTGCTCATCTACTACTACACCTGGCGGAAATGGACCGGGGAAAGGAAGAAACGGCACCTGCATCTCGGGGTCGGCTATGTGGTGACGGCCCTGTGCTCGGCCCTGTTGATCACCGGAATTTTAGGCTTCATGCTCACCCCGGACGGCTGGCCGTGGCACAAGGGGCTCTGGGCGGCCTTCTTCAACCAGAGTTACCTGCCGCAGCTGGCCCTGCGCCTGGGCATCGCCTATGAGCTGGGCGCCCTCTTTGCCATCGGCTACCTTGTTTTTACGCGCCGGGACCGCCAGTTCCGCCGGGAGGCCCTGGCCTTTTTCGGCAGGGTGGGGCTGGTCAGCCTGGCGGTTACGCTGCTTGCCGGGGCCTGGTATTTCACCGTGGTGCCCTCCGCCTTCAAGACCCATTCCCTGTATGCGGTCATGACCTCCCGCCTGTCCCAGCAGCCCGAGTTGTTCCGGCAGATCAACCTGGGCGGCGCGGTTTTTCTGCTGCTTTTCTGCCTGCTGGCCCTGGGCAGGTCCGTCATCTCCGCCCGGCTGCTGGTGGTGCCGGCCCTGGTGGTGGCGATGCTTTTCGTGGCCCAGTTCGAGCGCATCCGGGAATTTATCCGCGGCCCCTATCTGATGCCCGGCTATATGTATGCCAATCAGGTGCTGCTTGAGGAAACGCCGCTGTTCATGAAAGAAGGCATGCTGCCCCGCTCTTACTGGTACAACGCCACCGCCAAAAAGGCCGATCCGCTGAGCCGGGGCGCCTATCTCTTTGCCCAGAACTGCGCGGCCTGCCATACCATCGGCGGCATCAACAGTATCGTTGACCGGGTGCAGGGCAGATCTGCTGACGGCATCTACGTCATCCTCGGCCACACCCAGGAGATGGTGCCCTTCATGCCCCCTTTTTCCGGCACGGATCAGGAGCGGCGGACCATGGCCGACTTTCTTTTCGGGCTGGCCGACGGCAGCATCAAACCCGGCGTGCCGTCCCGATTCACGCCGCTGAGCAAAGGCCGGTGACATGAATATGCTCTTTGATATCCTGCTGCAAAAGCCCTTGCCCGACCCCTGGCTGCAGGGCCTGCTCTTTACCGCCTTCACCCTGCATCTGCTCTTTGTGCTGTTCACCCTGGGCACGGCGATGCTGGCCATTGCCTGCATGCTGCGCGGCCACTGGGGCGGCAGTCCCCGGGCCGTTCGCCTGGCGGTCCGCATCGCCGGGGCCTTCATGAGCCACAAAAGCCTGGCCGTGGTGCTGGGGGTGGCGCCGCTGCTCCTGATCCAGGTCACCTACACCATTCCCTTCTTTACCGGCGTGACCCTTTTTGCCCCGTACTGGCTGGCCGTCATCGGGCTGCTCATCGTGGCCTTTCTCTTTTTTGATCTGCTGGCCCGGCGTCTGGAGGGCCACCGCATCAGCTCGCTCTTGCTGGGTATCATCGGCCTGCTTTGTCTGCTTATTGTGCCGGGTATCTTTGTGCTGATCCTCTCAGTCTCGGAGCATCCCGGCAGCTGGCTTGCCATCATTGACCAGGGGTACCGCCTGCAGGGTCCCCTGCTCAGCCACTGGCTGCTGAGATACCTGCATGTGCTGGGGGCTGCCTTGGTCTTCGGGGCGGCATTCCATTACTTTTTCGCCGCCGAGGACCAAGAGGATCGGAGATCCTTGCTGCGGTGGCTTACGGCCAGCACCCTGCTGCAGATTCTGCTGGGCATCATGCTGTATGGCCTGCTGCCGATAAGGCCTGCGATGCTGGTCAATCTCTGCCTCTTTGCCGGGGTGGCGGGCTGCGTTCTGTTGCTCTGGTATCTGTTTTCCATGGGTGGCAGAGCGGATGCCTCCCTCTCCCTGCGGACCATTGTGCCCATGGCGGTGTTTATCCTGGTGGCGATGCTGCTGGTGCGGCAGCTGATCCAGAACCGGACATATCTGCCGTTCACGGCGGCCCTGCAGGAAAAGTCCCGGAGCCACGGCCGGGAGATTGGCGCATTCACCCGGGAAAGCCTTGACCGCTACCAGAGCAAACTCGCTGTCGTCTACGATAATGGCCCCACCATCTATGCCCAGGCCTGCGCCTTTTGTCACGGCGAGCTGGCGGACGGTGCCGGCCCGGAGGCGAAAAATCTGGCGGTGCCCCCGGAAAACGTCGCCGCCGTGCGGACTACGGCGCCTTATCTCCACCAGATCCTCACCCAGGGCGTGCCCGGCTCGGCCATGCCCTACTTCACCTTCCTGGACCGCCATAAACTCGACGCCCTGGCTGATTACCTGAACGCCAGGTACCAGACCCTGGGCAAACCAGGTCCCCTGCCCGCCGACATCCCGGCGGCTACCCTGAGCCAGGCCGAGCAGGTGTATGCCCAAGCCTGCGCCCCCTGCCACGGCCAGGACGGCCGGGGCACCCCGCAATCGAGCGGCTACCGCCCGCCGCCGCCTGACTTCACCGCCTACGGCCTCACGCCCCAGCGAAGTTTCGAGGTGATCAGCAACGGCTACCCCGGCACCCTGATGCCCGGCTTCGGCCATCTGCCGGAAGCGGTGCGCTGGGGCCTGGTGCGGATTGTCGGCGGCAAACGAACCCCCTGAAGGCTCGGCCCTCATCCCTCACACCACATCAATGGTCAGGGCAATACCGCCCATGACCTTTTTCGTCTTCACGCTGCGTTTCACCAGGTTGACGTGGATGACCTCACCCTTTTTCGCCTCCTTCGGCACAAAAACCCGCAGCCCCAGGAACCGATGGTGCTGCGGGGCCAGGATCAGCGAGATACGGGCCTCGCTGCGCGCCGGAAACGGCTGGACCTTGTAGGCCGGAAAGAGCAGATCGAGATTTTCCGGATTGGCCGAGGTGATGATCTCGTGGCGCATACGCTCCGTTACGTTTTTAGCCGCTGCCGTATGCCTGCTGGCCAGCAGCTCTTCAATCTGGCGGATGTCCGGTTCAGGCGCGGGTTGGTTGATCCTCTTCAAGGCATGCCGGGAGGTGTCCAGGGAGCGGAGGTAGATGAGTTCCGCCTTGAGGGCCGCATATTTTTTCATGCGCACCAGTTCCAGGGTGTATTTGAGGCTGGCGCTGGACCAGCGGTTGGCCACCACAAAGGGCAGCACCACCCAGGTATCGGGCTGGGCGGCGATGATGGTCAGGTTTTTCTGGGCCAGGGCATTCTGTTCCCAAACATGCTTATTGGCCAGGGGATGATTTGAACGGGAGAAAACCGAGGCCAGCAGACAGGAGTGGCTGCCGGACGGCGGCACCAGCTCCCCGGGCCAGCGGGCCTTGACGATGGCCGAGGCACCGGGGGCCAGATCAAAGCCCGTGGCGGCGGCGGTGGCGGGCAGGAAATCCTGGGGATAGACGAACTCGACCCCGGCATAGGGCTTGACGTTGAAGGCCACGCTGAAATGATCCACCCTGGTGGTGGTGCTCAGATTGCGGACCCTGGCGTAGAGCCAGTTATCGCGGCCGCTGACCGGGCTCTGATGGGTGAGCTGATCGTCAGCGCGGTTGCGCACCCACAGATCCGGGGAATTCCAGAAGGAGCCGGCAAGCCACTGCTCGGTGCCGGTATGGCTGAAATCGTCGCGCAGCCAGACCTCCGGGGCGGGCGAGGGGTCGGCAAACCCGTAGACGAACCGGTGAAAGGCATCGACGATCAGCGGATCGCCCGCCCGGCGCAGCAGAAATTCCTCAATGGCGGTGGTCCGCACCGGTTTGCCGTCCCACTCCGCGTAAAAATCCCGCATCAGGCCGTCCAAGGCCGTGGTGCCGACAAAACCGGCCATACCCCGCCAGAAGGCCGTGCCGCTGGAATAGGACAGCCCGGCGGTCTTGCGCACCCAGGGGTTCTGCGGGCAGAGTTCCACCGGTGCGGCGGCGAAATCAAAGGGCACGCTCAGCGGCCCGCTATCGATCTGGTAGGAGGTCCAGCCCTCATCCAGCCAGGCATCCGGCTGGCTGGCCGGTTTCAGGCCCCGGCCCCACCAGCTGTGATAGGTCTCGTGCCGCAGGGCCGCCTGGCCGGTGGTGGTGGCGCCGTCATATTCCATGCCGCCCTGGTGGATAAAGGCGACAAAACGGTCGCCATGCAGATAGGGGCCGACAGCCGTGGCATTATCCGTTAGATAGCTCTTGAGATTGTTCACCTGAATGGCGAGATCTGCGGGATTGGCCAGGGTTTTCCAGGCCTCGATGGCGACCGTGGCCCCTGAACCGGGCAGCACCACGCTATCCGTCAGGGAGGTCAGCGCATCCGCGGGCCGCAGTTCCACCAGGGGTGAAAAAGCGGAGCCTGCGGCCGGGAAAATGGCCTGCCAATGGTTGGCCCCCAGACTGGTGACGCTGCCGTTGGTGATCAGGGTATGGGCAATTGACGTGTTGACGATCTGCAGGGTGAGGAGCAACTCAAACTGGTCAAAGATCAGGTTGGCCGGCACCCAGGCCTCCAGATACCGGCCCGGCGCCAGATCGGTGAAACCGAAATTAAAGGTCAGCCGCGGCCCGGCCGACCAGCTGAGCTGCGGCAGGTAGGAGCCGGTCATGGGAGACTGGGGCGGCCCCAGGCTGTAGTTTATCTGCAGCTGATGGGACGAGCCCGCCGCAAGCACCCTTTCCAGCACCCGCAGCCCGGCATGGGTGCCGCCGCCGAAATCATGCTGCGCGGCCTGGCCGGCCGGAACCTCCTCCCCATCCAGCCAGAGGCCGGTGAGGGTCTGCCGGAGATCAAAGATGGGGTTGCCGCTGTGCCGGCCCAGCTTGAACTCCAGCAGGGCGCCGCCGGTACCGGTGAAGCTTGCGGCGTCAAAGGTCAAGTTCGCCGTGATGCGGCTGATGTCTACCGGCACGGCCCACAGGCCGTCAACCACCTTCGGCCGGGGGGCCAGCTCCAGATTGGTAGCGGCCACCTCGCCGAGGGCGGGCAGCAGGTCAAGCAGTCCTGCCAGGCCCGCGACGCATTCACCGTCAACCGGCTGGCAGGCCCCGCTGTTGCGTTTCAGGATGGCGCGCCAGTCGTAGCCGCGCGCCGCCGCGATATGGCTGGCGGTTTCGGTGACGAAAATACTCTGGGCCCCGGCCTGGCCATGGCCGGCCTTGATGAGGGCCAGATCGAAAATGGGTTGCGCCGGTTTGCCCACATTCCCGGCAATCTCGGTGGAGATGGTCACCAGCTCCGGCTCGATATATTTCAGCAGACCCAGGCTGTTCAGCCGGTTCAGCACCTGGCTGACGGTGGTTCCGGTGGACTGGTTGGACAGCAGGCCCAGGCGATACCCCCTCTGCTGCAGGATCTGCAGGGTATCCAGACAGTCGGCATACAGACGGTCCTGGCTATTCTGATTATAGAGCAGGGTATCGCCCAGATCAAAAAAAAGGGTGGCGGGAACAACAGCAGCAGTCATAATTTTCTTCTCTCTCTTCATTTTCAGAAGACAGGAGACAGAATGCAGAATGATTGATTTGATTACGTTTTATTCTGACTCCTGACTCCTGGCTTCTGATTCTTGATTCCTCAAACAGGCAGAGGCCCCGGCCGGGTTCGGCGGGGCCTCTCTCTAACGCGGTCAATTATTTACGAAATTTTACGCGCCACCTGTTTCTTGGCGGTGGTGGCCGTCTTCTTCACCGTGGAGGCGGTCTTCGCCTTCACCTCGATCCTTTCCCGGATAACCGGTGGTTTGACAATAATGGGCGTTTTTTTCCTCTCCACCACCCGGACCAGCACATCAAAGCCGCCGATGAACTCACCCCTGGCATTGCGCTGCACGAATTCCACGGTGAACTCCTCCCCCGCTCTGGCCTCCGCCGGCGCCTGGACCGTGACCTTCAGGGTCCGGCGCTGATGGGGTTTCATCATGTAGAGAAAACCCGTGCGGATGCCCGGTTTCAGCAGCAGAACGCTGCCCTGCTCCTGCTTGGCCATTACGGCATCGCAGCGGACAAATTCCGCCCGGGGTATGGCCGCCTGGGCGGAAACCGCGGTCTGCTTCAGCATCAGGGTGGAATCCGGGGCAAGGTCCAGCACGAGCTGTTCCCCGGCCTTGGCGCTCGCCACCTCGATGCGGGCCGCCTGCAGGAAACGCACCGCCGGCTGCGGCTGGGCCAGCAGCTCCTCCTGGACGCTGACCCGCTGCCCGGCCAGCTGCCGGGCCTGCTGCAGGAGTTCGGCCATGACATACTCGTTATGGTGGGAGAAGGAGACCGCGAGCCCTGGCCAGCGGTCGGGCCGGATCACCTCCAACCGCACCAGTTCCTCATATTTGAGATGAAAGTTGCTGATGGTGAAATGGAAATCTGCCGAATCACCCGGCACCAGATCCACGATATCGGTGTTGCGCTGGCGCAGCTTGCCGTTGCTTGCGCCGATACTGGTCACCCCGGCAGCAACGTGGTCCGCGGGATTATAGATCTCGGCCAGGATACAGCCGTGCAGCTGCGTCTGGCCGGGGGGGATGGCCGGGATATAATCCTTGTCCCAGCGGCCCCAGATGGTGCGCGTCTCGCCCGGGGCCAGATCGAATTCCGCCACGGCGCTGATGATATTGTTGCGGAAATCCGCCGGGTAGACCGGGGTGGAAAAGGGGGTCTTGAAGCTGAAGTTTACCACCAGCGAGCGGGCGGCCGTTGTGCCCTGGTTGGTGATCACCGCATAGAACCAGTTGTCCTGGCCAAACTCCACCTGCTCCCAGCTCCTGATGCCGGCGTTATCCTGCTGGGACCAGAGACTGGTCAGCCGGATATCGGAACCGGCCTGGCACTCGAGTATTTCCCGGTCATGGAATTCGTCGATCATCGGCACGAGCTGCCGGCCGCATTGATCCTCCAGCTCCTCATGGGTGTTCATCAGGGCCTCCGCCGCCTCGGGCATGGAGGCGCTGGCAGTGAGCAGCCGGTTGCTGGCGATCATGGCCTTGAGCAGGATGTCCCGGGGCTCCTCCCAGTCGGCAAGGGTGGGCGAATCACCGCCCATGGCCAGAAAGATATTCCACAGGGCGCCTGCCCAGATTTGGCTGTTAGCGTAAAAATCAGCGCTGGTGGAGAAAGCGGAATAGAGCTTGTCATGATCCACCCGCCGCAGCCCCCGCAGGCCGTCGCCCAGATTGTTACTCACAAAGACCCAGTCCTCCATGACCTGCCGCTGGTAGCCGTTGCCGTGCAGGATGTTGTAGAGCACCGCCATCATATCGCCGAAGCCCTCGCCGATGGCCCGGCTTTCATAACGGGTGGTGCCCGGCACCGGGTTGCCCCAGCCAGGCACCATGTCATCCTGGATGGCATGGCCGTACTCATGGACCATGCAGTCAGAATCCTCCCCCCGGTCCGGCTGGCTGGGTCCGGAATCGGAAAAGTGCAGATCCTTGGTGCCGGGAGAATACCAGGCGGCAATCATGCTGTTGTCATGGGGGTCGGCGTCAATGGCCCGGTTGTTGGCATCATCGATGTCCAGGGTGTCCTGGATGTAACGCTGCAGGGAATCGATATGAAAATAGACATTGACCGCCTCGAAATTATCATCCAGGCGCTCATAGTTGAAGCCGGTGGCGCTGGCCTCCTGGGGGATGCCGATATTGGGGTTGGCCAGGTTGACGATATTGCAGAAGGGGCCGGTGAGGGTATAGTTGCCGCCCACCGGTCCGGTGATATCCCGCAGCGTGACGGTCTGCCGCGTGCCGTTCAGGGTGGCCTCCGCGGTGATGCCCTCGCGGATGGTATTGTCATTTAAGTCCACCACCGGGTTGGGGTTAAAGACCATGCCCTGGCCGTCAACAAACATGATGCGATCCTCCAGGGCCAGGACGGCGCCGTTTTCCGCATCCACATAAACAAACCAGTCATGGGGCGGCTGCAGGGTGTTGGCCATGACCAGCCAGGCCAGCCGCAGGCCGTCCGCCGTGCGGAAATAGACCCTGCCGGTGCTCAGTTTGCCTTTCGGCCTGATGGTGAAACTTTCGCCCACCGCCCGGCGCATGATCTTCTCCGCCTCGGCAGCCGTTATCTTTTCCTCTTTAACGGTGGTGAGCACCGATTCCCTGGGCTGGTGGCCGGCGTTGATCCGCCGGATAAAACCGGCCCGGTCGATGTGCACCACCACCTCGCCGCCCACGACCTGCACCCCGTCAATATACTGCTGGAAGCGGACATAACTGCCGGTGGAGGTGGTCTTGCTCTGGGTAACCTGCAGATCCTTTTTGTCGGTTGACAGGCGAAGGGTGCCGCCCAACTCGGCCAGCAGCGCCAGCGCCGCCTTCTCAGGTGTATCCCCCGGCGATACAGCCACCCGGCAATCAATCTTCCGGGGAATGGCTGTTTTTGCATCATATTGAATTCTCGCGTTTTTCATAATTTCAGCTAATTTCATATGTCAAATTCCTTTCTTTTCAAAATAGGTGCCAGGCTTGGCCGGCCTGCTCAGCAATCTGCCCTGGCCGGTACCGCCGCACATCCCGGCTACAGCCCGGAAATTCCAGGGCCACGCCTCCTCATCCCCGCAATATGATCCTTCCCATCCGTTCATTCTCCCCCTCATCCGGCATGCCATTCTCCTTTTCATTTTTCTGTTTTCACCTTTTCGCCCTGCCCGGCCGGACTGCCCAACAGCCGGCCCGCCTCTGCCCCGTATAAGCATCCAAGATCCGTACCACCGGGAAACAATAAGATAATAGTTTTGATATCATATAGTTACCTAAACGAAACTGGCATTTCCCAACACAGATCAGCGACAACCTGTAACAGCTGACAACCTTACCGGCAGAATGAGCACGGCACAAAGTGGCGGCAGAGGATGCTTTATCGAGCATAGCAGGCAGGCGCAAGCCTGGCTGAAAGATGTTACGTATCAGTGTTACCTCTGGTTGTTACAGATAGGGCGGGGAAGAGAAAAACTCCGGGGATGGGGCGAATGAATGGCTGGGAAGCTGGGCAGGTTTTGCCCGCAGGCGGCTCTTTCGGGCAGAAAAAAATTATGACGGCAAAAATCTCTTTTGTTTTAAAAGGCAATGTCTGGTATTCTGGATAGTTAACGACCTCAGGGGAAAATTTTACGGCCTGTTATCCGCAAAATCTTCCACAGAACGCAACGGCTGACATTACGACTTCTTCATCTGTGCCAACCACTTGAAGGAGGAACAGACCAGGGCCGGCATGGGCCATACAGCCATTGCCGCCCGCGGTTTTCCTCCCCCGCAAGCCCAGACCGATGAATAGGAAAATCCCGGCAAAATAAACATACCGCCAACGGGCTCAACCACTGCACCCGCCGCGGGCATTAACGCAAGTAAACATAAATGGCTGCATCGTCCAACTATCAGCACCGCATAAAAAAAAGACCCGTGCTGCGGGCCTTTGTGCTCACGTTTCTGATTCTCACCCTGCTGATCATCGGCTCCGTGACGGCATTTCTCGCCATAGAACTCCCCTCCTCCCGTTACCAGGCCCGGTATCTGACCAAACTGGTCAGCGAACTCACCTTTCAAGTGGAAGAGGGGCCCAGCCCCCGCACCTGTTATCCGGAATCCGGCATCTCCGACACCCGCATGGGTTACACCCGCATCCCGGAATATCTCAAGTCGCTGACCACCAGGGGTTTCGTCATCGAGAAACAGGCCAGGGTCTCGCCGCGCATGATCCAGTTGAGCCGGCAGTTAGGTCTGTACCCCACCTACCATGAAAAGATGCAGGCCGGGCTGACGATCCTGGGCGGCAATGACGAGACGATCTATTCCGTCCGTTTCCCGGAACGGGTCTACCGGGATTTCACCGAAATCCCGCCGGTGCTGGTTGACAGCCTGCTGTACATTGAAAACCGTGAGCTCCTTAACTTCCGCTCACCGACCCGGAACCCGGCCATTGAATGGGACCGGCTGGCCAAGGCGGCCACGGACCGCGCTATCCAGGTTTTCAAACCGAAACACGATGTGCCCGGCGGCAGCACCCTGGCCACCCAGATTGAAAAATACCGCCACTCGCCGGATGGTATGACCCACAATGTGACCGACAAGCTGCGGCAGATGGCCTCCGCCACCCTGCGGGTTTATCTGGACGGCGAAAACACGGTCAAGGCGCGCCATCGCATCGTTTACGAATACCTCAACACCGTGCCGCTGTCGGCGGCCGGCGGGCTGGGCGAGGTCAACGGCATGGGCGACGGCATGTGGGCCTGGTACGGGGTGGATTTTGCCGCCTTCAACCAGGCGCTCAACGGCAAAGAGAGCGGCCAGGAACTGCTGGACAAGGCCTGGATGTTCAAGCACGCCTTGAGCCTGATTGTCGCCCAGCGCCGGCCCTCCGGTTTTCTGCTGTCCGACCCCTCCCTGCTGGAAAACCAGACCAACGCCCATCTGCGGGTGCTGGCCAGGGAGGGCGTCATCAGCCAGGCATTGCGGGACGAGGCCCTGAAGGTCAAAATCCATTTCGGCTCGGACCGGCAGCCCCAGGACAGCGGTTCGTTCATCAGCCGCAAGGCCTCCAATGCGGTGCGGCTGCAGCTCTCTGAGCTGCTGGGCGTGCAGCGTTTTTATGATCTTGACCGCCTGGATCTGACCGTGGCGAGCACCCTGCACCGACAAACCCAGAAGGAGGTGACGGACCTGCTGGTGAGGCTGAAGGATCCAGCGTTTCTGCAGCAGAACGGCCTCACCGTGCAGCGCATGCTGTCCCGCGGCGATCCGGGCAAGGTCATTTACAGCTTCAACCTTTATGAACTTGGGCCTTACGGCGCCATGACCCGGGTGCAGGCGGACAATCTCGACCAGCCCTTTGACATCAACATCGGCACCAAACTGGATCTGGGCTCCACCGCCAAGCTGCGCACCCTGGTCACCTACCTGGAGATCATTGCCAGGCTGCATGAAAAGTATGCCAGCCTGGACGCGGCCGGCATACGCAAGCTGAAAATAAGCCCCAATGACCGGCTCTCCCGCTGGGCGGTGGACTATCTGCTCACCGCCAGCGACCGCAGCCTGGAGGCCATGCTCGATGCCGCCCTTGAACGCCAGTATTCGGCCAGCCCCAAGGAGACCTTCTTCACCGGGGGTGGCCGGCACACCTTCGTAAACTTCAGCAAAAAAGACGACAACAGCATCATGTCCGTGAAAATGGCCATGCGCGATTCGGTCAACCTGGTGCTGATCCGCCTGATGCGCGACATCGCCCATCATTATATGCTGCAGGTGCCGGGTTCTTCCGCCCGTATCCTGGAGGACATGGACAATCCCGTGCGCCGGCAATATCTGGAAAGGTTCGCGGATCAGGAAAGCAAGGTGTTCATGCTTCGTTTCTATCATAAATACCGGGGGAAAACGGCCAAGCAGATCCTGGCGGCCATGCTGGCCGACCTCAGGCCGACCCCGCGCCGGCTGGCGGCCATTCACCGCTATCTGGTGCCCGAGGCCAGCCTGGGGGAGTTCACCGCCTTCCTGGAAAAGCATCTGCCCGCAGCCAAGGGAATTGGGGCCGAAACCGTCCTGAAGTATTACGATCAGTTCGGGCCGGACAAGTTTTCCCTGGCGGATCAGGGCTATATCGCCCAGGTGCATCCCCTGGAGCTGTGGCTGGCCAGCTATATCTCCAACCATCCCCAGACCAACTGGGACGAGATCGTGGCAGCCAGTGCAAAAGAGCGGCTGGCGGTCTACAGCTGGCTGCTGCGCACCAAACGCAAAAACGCCCAGGACCGGCGCATCCGCAATCTGCTGGAAATGGAGGCCTTTCTGGAGATCCATAAGGACTGGAAGCGGCTGGGCTATCCCTTCAGCTCCCTGGTGCCGTCCTATGCCACCGCCATCGGCTCTTCGGCGGACCGGCCGGCGGCCCTGGCCGAGCTGATGGCCATTCTGGTCAACGATGGGGTGCGGCCGCCTTCCGCCCTGATGACCTCCATGCACTTTGCGGCAGGCACCCCTTTTGAAGTGCTGCTGCAGCGGCAGCCGGCCATGGGCGAGCGGGTCATCCCCAGCGAGGTGGCCCGGGCCGTGCGCGGCGTGCTGCGGGATATCGTGCAGCACGGCACGGCGGCGCGCATCAACGGCGCCCTGCTGGGCAGGGACGGCAACGAGATTCCCATCGGCGGCAAGACCGGCACCGGCGATCACCGCTATGTCACCTACCGGGCCGGCGGCGGGGTCAAGGAATCCAAGGTGGTCAACCGCTCCGCCACCTTTGTTTTTTACATCGGCGACCGCTTTTACGGCACCCTCACCGCCTTTGTGCCGGGTCACGAGGCCGCTGATTTCGAGTTTACCAGCGCCCTGCCGGTGAGCATCCTGCGTCTGCTGCTGCCGAGCCTGGAACCGCTGGTGAGGTCCCCGGCCATGGAGCAGCCGGTCAGCGTCAAGGTGGTCGAGCCGGTCAGGGAGGTGGAGGTTCAGGCTGAAACCCCGGAGCCGGTTGAAACACTGGAGCAGGTTGCTCCCCCTGCTCCGGAAGCAGAGACTGCGCCGGCGGCAGAGGATGCGGCGGACGATGCCCTTGCCCCGGCGGAAGAGGATATGCCGGACACTGCGCCTGATCCGTCAACAGCGCCGTAAGCCTCGGCCCGGCGCTTACTTCTTCCGCTCCGCCAGGGCCTCGGCGATGTGCCGCACCCGCAAAGCGTCCCCGCGCATCTCGGCCCCGCCCCGCAGCTGCATGACGCAGCCGGGGCAGTCGGTGACCAGCTCCCCTGCCCCGCTGGCCGCCACATTATCGAGCTTTTTCTTCAGCAGCTCCCGGGACTCCTCGGGAAATTTCATGGAAAAGGTGCCGCCGAATCCGCAGCACACATCCTCCTCAGCCGACGGCACATAATTCAGCCCTGCCTCTCTGAGCAGCCGGCGCGGGGCCTCGGTCACCCCCAGGCCCCGGCAGAGATGGCAGGGGGAGTGGTAGGCGGTTCCCGCCTGCCCTGCCTGGGGCCGGAAGTCGTTCCGGTCCACCCCGAGCACCTCACTGACAAAGGAACTGAAATCAATGATCTTGGCGGCAAAGGCACGGGCCGCCTCGGCCAGGCTGGGATCACCCGCCAGCATTTTGGGGTAGGCGTGCTTGAGGTGCGAGGCGCAGGAGGCGCACAGGGTGACAATATAGTCGCACCGGGCCGGGTCCATGGCCTTGACGTTCTGCTCGGCCACATCCCTGGCCGCCTTGCTCTCCCCCATCATCACCAGCGGCAGTCCGCAGCAGGACTGGCCCATGGGATACTCCATGGCCACCCCGTGGCCGCTCATCACCTTGACCCCGGCCTTCAGCTGCTCCGGATAGACAAAGTCCTGCACACAGCCGGAAAAAAGCGCCACCCGGTATCTGGGCTGGTCCACCTGGGGCCGGATGGCCGGCCACTCGTCGCGGAAGGCCTGGTCAGCCACCACAGGCAGGGCGCGGAAATTCTGCTCCCGGCCGAAGATCATGGGCAGATGGCGCAGGTAGCCGGTGCTGCCGTCCTTGACCGGTTTCTGCCCCCATCTGGCGGTTTTCAGCAGGGTGTGGAACAGCTTGCGGTTGCTCATCACCTTGGCGAGCAGCACGCTGGGCAGGGGATGGCCTTCCTCGTTCTGGATGCGGGCGTGCACCTTCTTGATCAGGCCGGGCAGGTCGATGCCCGCGGCGCACACCTCCTTGCAGGCCCCGCAGTTGATGCAGTTCTGGATCAGATTTTTGGCCTTGTCGCGGCCGTGGAAGAAATAGGTGAGCAGCAGGCCGATGGCGCCGATGTAGATGTGGCCCATGCGGTGGCCGCCCACCAGCCGGTACACCGGGCAGACATTGGCGCAGGCCCCGCAGCGCACGCAGCGCAGGATCTGCCGGAAGTCCGGGTCCCGGGCCAGGGCCAGGCGGCCGTTGTCCAGAAAAACGATATGGTACTCCTTTTTGCCTTGGGGTCCTGCGGCGCAGGCGTTGGCGCCGGTGATCCAGGTCACGTACGAGGTGATCGCCTGGCCGGTGGCGTTGCGCGGCAGGGCCTTGATGATGCGCAGGGCGTCATGCAGGGTGGGGGTGAGCTTGTCCACCCCGCACAGGGCCACATGCACCCGGGGCAGGGTCGTCACCAGCCGGGCGTTGCCCTCGTTGGTGACAATGCCGATGCCACCGGTTTCCACCACGGCGAAGTTGGCGCCGGAAATCCCCATGTCCGCCTCGATATACTTGGCGCGCAGCTCCCGGCGGGCCACCTTGACCAATTTTTCAATGTCCGAGTCCTGCTGCTTTCTGGTCACATCGGTGAACAGCTCCGCCACCTGATAGCGGGAGAGATGGATGGCGGGCATGACCATATGGGACGGTCCCTCATGGCGCAGCTGGATGATCCACTCCCCCAGGTCGGTCTCGGTGACCGTGAGCCCGTCGGCCTCCAGCCGGTGATTGAGCATAGTCTCCTCGGCGGTCATGGACTTAGACTTGACGATCCTGCGGCAGCCGTGCTCTTTGGCAATGAGGCAGATGATCTCGTTGGCCTCGGCCGCGGTCCGGGCCAGGTGCACATGCACCCCGGCCCGTTCAGCCTTGACCCGGAACTCCTCATAGAGTTCCGGCAACCGGACGATGGCCGCGTCCTTGGCCGCGGCGATCTCGGCAATCAGCTCCTTCTCATTCATGCCGCTAAAGGCCTTGACCCGGTTGCTGCGGTAGGCCTTGGCAAAGGAGTCCATGGCCTGGCGCAGAAACTCGTCGTCCATGGCCTGTTGGCACTGCTTCCTATATTCTTTCAGGGTATCGGCGTCCTGCATGATCAGTTATCCTCCCAGAGCAGAATGTGGAGTTCCAGCGGTCCGTGCACCCCCAGGGCCAGGACCCGTTCGATGTCCGCGGTGCGGGAGGCGCCGGTGATAAAGGCCAGGTAGCCGGGGGTATCTGCCATAAAGGCCAACAGCTCCGGCTCGGCCTCATAGGAGGTGGCCCGCAGTTTTGAGAGGGGCAGCACCGCCACATGGGTTTCGCTGACCATGGTGGCCAGCCGCACCTCTTCGCTGGCGGAGTTGAGCACCAGGGTGCCGGTCTCGGCAATGCCCAGGTCGCAGACGGTGAAACCGATATCAAGCCCGCCCAGGTGGCGGCGCAGGCCGCTGTCGATCAGCTCCATGCCCCGGGCGGCGCACAGGGCGCGCAGCTCCGCCCCCTGCTCCGGGGTGAGATCCGGGGCGGCAATGATCTTGCCGGTCTTTTCCCGGCACAGCTGCAGGGAGGGGTCGGAGAGATTGAGCTCGCAGCCGGAAACCAGCAGCGGGCACATCTCCTTGCCGTCGCACAGGGCCACGGTGTAGGCAAAGGCCTCTGCCAGGGTCTTGATCCGGGACACCTTGGCGGACACCAGTTCCGCCTTGCCGGTGAACGTATCCGCCATCTCACTGGTTGCCTGCATAATACCCTCCTTTTTTTATGAAACCGCGCCGGACCATACGGGGCCTGTCGTTTCAATTGGTGCCTGCCCGAGCACCTCCATGGTCTGCCGGGCGATTTCCAGTTCCTCGTTGGTGCGCACCACCAGCACCTCCACCCGGCTCTCCGGGGCACTGATGCGCAGCCAGGCCCCCGGTTTCCCGGCGTTGGCCTCCCGGTCCAGCACGATGCCCAGGTTCTCCAGCCCGGCCAGGGTTGCCTCGCGCACCTCATGGTCGTTTTCGCCGATGCCGGCGGTGAATACCAGGCCATCCACCCGGCCCAGCACGGCAAAGTAGGAGCCGATATATTTTCTTATGCGGTGGACGAACATATCAAAGGCCAGCTGGGCCAGTTTATTGCCCTGTTGCCGGGCCGCGTGGATATCGCGCATGTCGTTCATGCCGCACACCCCCTTGAGCCCGGACTCCCGGTTCAGCAGCGCGTCAATCTCCTCGATGTCCAGGCCCCGGCTGCGGTGCAGGATGGCATGCAGGGCCGGATCGATATCCCCGCAGCGGGTGCCCATGATCAGCCCTTCCAGCGGCGTCATGCCCAGGGAGGTTTCCACGCTGCGGCCGTTTTCCACCGCGGTCATGGAGCAGCCGTTGCCGAGATGGATGGTGATCAGGTTGCACGCGGCCAGGGGCCGGCCCAAGAGTCTGGCGCATTCGCCGGCCACAAACTTGTGGGAGGTGCCGTGGAAGCCGTAGCGGCGGATGCGGTCCTGTTCATAGAGTTCATAGGGCAGGGCATAGAGAAAGGCGTGTGGCGGCATGCTCTGGTGAAAGGCCGTATCAAAGACCGCCACCTGGGGCACCTGGGGGAAAAGCTCCCTGGCCACCCGGATGCCGTCCAGGTTGGCCGGATTGTGCAGGGGCGCCAGGGGCACGTTGGCGGAAATCGCCTGGATGACCTCCTCGGAAATCAGGGCGGGCTCGTGGAAATACTCGCCCCCATGCACCACCCGGTGCCCCACTGCCTCGATCTCCGCGGCGTCACGGATCACCCCGTCCTGCCGGTCGCTGAGCTGGGCAATCAGGAGCTTCATGCCGGCATTGTGATCCGGGACAGCGTTTTCCCGCCGGATGCGCTTCTCCACCCCGGTGCCGGGATGGGTCCTGGCGGTGAGGACGCCGCCTGCTTCCCCGATGCGCTCCACCAGGCCGGTGACCAGCACGCTTTCTGTGGCCATGTCCAGCAGCTGGTATTTGATGGAGGAACTACCTGAATTGATGACCAGAATCTTCATATTTAAAACTCCTGATGTCGTTATGCCATTTCAATAAGTTATGCCATTGTCAGGGATTATGCCCTGCTACCGGCAAAGTGCCTAAAGTGCGCTAAAGTACTTAACCCAAGTTTAACACCATAAAAAAATTTCCATATATAATCAGCAAGTTGCAGCTCAAGAAAAGTTGCAGTGGCACTACATTCGCGTATTTTGCTGTCAATTTATCAATTTCCGCACGCCCACCG
>JALNXE010000001.1 GCA_023230525.1 Desulfobulbaceae bacterium | reverse complement strand
CAGGGGAGGGAGAAAAAACCTCAATATCGCTCTGTTCCCGTGCCCCCCAGTGTGGTTGATTTTTTTGATTTAGTGTTTGATCTTCGGCGCCGGCAGCACAAGAATAATGACCAGCCCTTTTGGACTATGAGCAGGACATCCGCCTGGCGAATGGTAAAAAAGGTTATGGAGCGGGCCGGGATCAGCGGCCCCCAGGCCACACCGAAAGGTCTTTCCATGGCTTCGGGGTTGCCATGGTCACCAGCGAAAATCCTTTACCCCTTCACATTCTGGCCGATCTCATGGGGCACTCTTCCACGGCCACAACGGAAATTTATACCCGGGTACTTGCCGGCGAAAAGCAAAAAATGGTTTTAAATGCCTGGAAAGGATGAAGGGAGAGAATCTGTTTCGCAAAAAACAGAAGCATTTGACACACCGGTCATTTTCCACTAAAGACATATTCATACTTATTTGTCCTGATAAAACCTATTCAAACCAGGTTTTCTTTTACTACCCATGAAGGTGCCAAAACATGGAAGACCGGTGGCTCTCTGTCGATGAAATAGCTGAATATCTTGGCATCAAACGTGATACCGCCTACAAGTGGATAAGCGAAAAAAACATGCCTGCCCATAAAGTCGGCCGTCTCTGGAAATTCAAAAAAGAAGAGATTGACGATTGGGTCAAAAGCGGCAGCTCCGGTGACCCTGCTGATCATTGAAAACTATTATACATTGACGGAGCTGTAATCTCATGAAAACAGTTAAAGATGCCTGCGAACTGCAGCCGAATGCACTGTCGATCAAGCTCAGTGATCAGATTGAGCAGCTTGATGAATTGATAACTGCGGAGGGGGATGGCAAGTCCTTTTTCGAGAAAACCTACATCACTCAAGGCATGCAGGACCTCATCAGTGAAGGGCTTGCACGTTTGGCCAGCGCTTCAACTCAGGCTATTTTTCATTTAAAACAAGCCATGGGTGGCGGTAAGACGCATCTTCTGGTCGGTTTTGGACTTTTGGCGAAGCATCCGGGGCTTCGAAAGACATACTGCGGAGGAATACCCCAGGCATCCGCCTTCGAGACTGCCGGCATTGCCGCCTTCAACGGCCGCAACAATCCCGATCATTTCTTCTGGGGTGAAATCGCCAATCAACTGGGCAAAGGTGATCAATTCAAGGCTTTCTGGACCAGCGGCCCCAAAGCGCCGGATGAAAAGGACTGGCTCAAGCTTTTCGAGGGAGAACTGCCTGTCCTTATCCTCCTTGACGAGATGCCGCCCTATTTTCACTACCTGGATACCCAGAAAGTTGGTAATGGCACCGTCGCGGACATCGCTACCCGGGCATTTGCAAATCTATTGACTGCGGCTGGCAAAAAGAAAAATGTCTGTGTGGTTGTTTCCGATCTCGCAGCGGCATATGACACCGGCGCAAGACTTATCCACCGCGCCCTGGAAGATGCGCGCGCCGAGCTGGGCCGCCAGGAACGTAGCATCACACCAGTGGACCTTGCTACCAACGAGATTTACGATATCCTGCGCAAGCGTCTTTTCAAGTCCCTTCCAGATAAAGCGGAAATCGAGGATATCGCCGCTGCCTTTGGTCGCAAACTGGAAGAGGCCGCCAAGTCCAAGACCGCCAACCGTGGCGCCGAAGCTATTGCCGACGAGATAGAGGCAACCTATCCTTTCCACCCGCGTCTCAAAAATGTTATTGCGCTTTTTGAGGTGAATGAGCAGTTTAAGCAGACACGCGGCCTCATCGAACTGGTGTCGCGGCTCCTTAAATCAGTTTGGGACCGACAGGCCAACGACGTGTTACTCATCGGCCCCCAGCATTTCGACCTGTCGATCGCGGAGGTCCGCGACAAGCTGACCGAAATTTCCGGCATGCGTGATGTCATCGCCAAGGACCTCTGGGATGCCCAGCAATCCGCCCACGCCCAGATTATTGATCTTGCCGGCGGAAAGGAAGCTGCTACCCACATCGGGGTGTTGCTCCTCTCCGCCAGCCTGTCAACTGCGGTCAATGCGGTCAAGGGCCTCACCAGGGAAGAGATGGTCGAATGCCTGGTTTCGCCGCTGCGCGAGCCGTCCGAATTTCTCGCGGCCTTCGACGAACTTGAAAAAATCGCCTGGTATGTCCACCATACGCCCGAGGGCCGTTATTATTTCGACCGACAGGAAAATCTCACCAAGCTTCTGCAGAGCCTGGCCCATGACGCTCCGCAGAACCAGGTCGATGACCTGATCCGCCATCGTCTCCGCGACATGTTCAAGCCCTCCCGCAAGACTTGCTATGACGACGTTTTGCCCCTGCCCAGACTGGAAGAGGTGGCTGACCGGGTGCGCCGGGGCCGGGTGCTGCTCATTGTCAGTCCTGATTCCAAGATTCCCCCGGAGGAGGTTCAGAAATTTTTTGAAGGCCTGAGCCAGAAGAATAATCTCTGCGTTCTCACCGGTGACAAAACGGCCATGGGCAGCGTGGAAAAGGCAGCCAGGCAGTTCTTTGCCGCCCAAAAGGCCGATGGCCGCATTCCCAAGGGCCACCCGCAGCGGGAGGATCTGGAGCGCAAGCAGCAGAGCTACGAGCAGGACTTCAACTCCACCATCCTGAATCTCTTCGATAAGGTCCTGTTCCCGATCCAACGGGCAGGAAGGCCGGCACAGTTGGCGGCAAAGGCCCTGGACATGACCAGGGACGCCACCAAACCTTTTAACGGCGAGGAGCAGATCGAAAAAACCCTTACCGCCAACCCATTGAAACTCTATCTTGATGTGGAAAAGGAGTTTGACGCCATCCGAGACAAGGCCCAGGATCTGCTCTGGCCGGAAAACCTGGATGAGGCCCGTTGGTCTGATGTCGCTGACCGTTACAGCGAACAGGCCGGCATGCCCTGGCTGCCACCCAAGGGATTGGATACCCTCAAGTCCATTGCCTGCAACCGTGGACTGTGGGAGGACCTTGGCAACGGCTACCTCACCAAGAAACCGAAAAAGAAATGCACCTCGGTGCAGATCATTGTCGAGTCCGGACCTGACGATTCAGGCCTGGTGCGGCTGCGTATCAATCCACAAAATGCTGGGCCGGCTCCGCGCATCTTTTTCGCTGAAGACGGCCCTGTCAGCGAGGCAAGCGCCCAGCTCAAGGACCAGATTTATACCACCTCGGCACTGCGGGTGAATTTCCTGGTGCGTGATCCCTCCGGTCAGTATGAGACCGGCGATCCGGTGAGCTGGTCCAACAAGCTCGTTCTGCGCAACAAACTCTCCGAAAATGGCGGCGCTCGCAGTGTTGAACTCTTTGCCGCTCCCAGAGGCGAAATCCGCTATACCCTCGATGGCAGCGAACCGCGTGACGGTATGGTTTACGATGGTCCGATCGCCATCGGTGACGGCGAAGTGCTGCTCCGTGCCTTTGCCGAGGCAGAAAAACTCGAGACCAAGGCGGAGTTCCGTTTTCAGGCCCAAGGGCAAGAAGGGGTACAGATCGACGAGGTGAAGCCGGGCCGGCTTGTCTCACGCACAGGCCGCAAGCTTGATTCGCGCGGCAAGACCTTCGAGGGGTTGAAGCAGGCCGCGGATAAATCCGTCACCTTCGAGGGAATCGTGCTGACCGTCGGCCAGGGCAACCAGATGATCGCAGTCAATGTAGGCGAAATCCAGGTAGATGCAGCATTCATCGAAGCGCTTCTTTCCAAGGTACTGGAGAAATTCACACCCGACACGCCGGTTACCATGACCTTCCGCAAGGCGCATTTCGCCTCGGGTTATGACCTCAGGGATTTTGCCGGTAAACTCGGCATCGAGCTGCACTCCGGGGATATCGAGCAGTGAGTGAGAACCCCAAAACCATCGACTTCGGCGCCCCGGACAGTTTCGGCGCCCACCTGTTCCGTGTTCAGATTCCGGCCGCGCGGAACGAACCGGTGGTGATCATTGAAGATTACGGATACAGGGGGGAGGAGGGTGGTGCTCCCCGCATGGAGGAGCGGGTCGTACTGAAACGCCCGGTCTGGTCCGCCATTGCCGACCCTGCCCGCCGAGAGTTCAACGCCCGGCTCAAGGCGGCCAGTGTGCTCACCGGCCGCTGGCATACCGGCGCCAATCTGGTAGACCGGTTGCTGGGTAAGGAGCTGTGCGTGCTGGCCTGGGCAGCGGAGACGGCGAACGCCGAACAACTGTCTGTTATTTGCAGCAAGTGGGCGGCACTGCGCCCCGAGGAGCGCTGGTGGCTCTTTGCCATGACCGTGGCTGAGGCAGGTTTGCCCGAAGATACCCAACGCGGCTGGAGACGCGCCCTTTTTCATGCCCTTTCCGATGGCGAAAAGCCGGCGACGGGCAGAAAACGTCACCCCAGGCCAAGGCAGGAAGATTTGTTCAAGTTGCCCTTATTCAAGGATTATAAATGAGTAAAGAAATCATCCCATTTTCCCTTAAAGATACGCCGGCTTTGATTGAACGGCTGTTGCCGGTGCAGAAACTTTCTGCTGAGGCTTACAAGGAACAGATGGCTGGCAGTGGTAAGACACTCACAGCCCTTGGGTCATACTGGAAGGGGCGTAAACCGCTGATCATGAACAAGGCCTGTATCCTTGGTTGCCTGCTGCCTGCCACCGATGATGCGGCCAGGGATTTGGCCATCTTCGAGATGCTGATGGGGATGGACCCGCGTTCCCTTGAACAACGTCTGGAGGAAAAGAACGATAAAAGCAGTCGCTTCTTCCTGAATGAATACCGTACGGTTGGCCATAATGCTCCGTATCGTGAATGGGTCCAGGCTTCGTGCCGGCCGGAAGAGTGTGGCGAGGGCCTGTTTGCACCTATCTGGTCCGAGGTCAATACCCATGTGGGAACCAATGCATTTTCATTTCCTGAACTTGTTGATCAGCTTGGCATTATGCGTTTCGGCCATCGCCCCAAGGTGGCTGATACTTTTTGTGGTTCCGGTCAGATTCCTTTCGAAGCTGCCCGGCTCGGATGTGATGTCTATGCATCTGATTTGAATCCAGTTGCCTGCATGCTCACCTGGGGCGCCTTAAATGTCATCGGCGGGACCAAAGAAAGCAGAGAACAATTGCTATATAAACAACAGAAACTGGTGGATCGAGTTCAGAGGGAAATCGATAATCTCGACGTTGAGAATGATGGAATGGGGTGGCGCGCCAAGGTTTTTCTATATTGCATGGAAGTTCGTTGCCCACAAAGCGGTTGGATGGTGCCTCTATTGCCTACCAGGATAATAAGTACAACCCGAAAGGTCCTTGCCGAACTGGTACCAGATCCGAAAACTAAGCGATATGACATTCTAATACGCAGTGGAGCCAGCGAGGCAGAAATGCAAGCGGCGGCAGCTTGTACGATTGGCCGGGAAGGTAAATATGGAGAAGCACATTTAATTCATCATGTTGAAGGGGCTACATACAAAACCAAAATTTCAACGCTTCGCGGTGATTTTCAAAAAACCGACGGAACAATTGCCAATCGTCTTCGGATGTGGGAGCAACACGATTACAAGCCAAGGTTGGATGACATTTTTCAGGAACGTCTTTATTGTGTGCAATGGTTGCGTCCTAAAAAGAATAGAAAGAATTATAACTACGAGTTTCGTGCTGTCACTGCAGAAGACATGGAACGTGAGCGTGTTGTAGAAAACTTCATTTCTGACCACATCATCAATTGGCAGACCAAGGGGTGGATTCCTGATATGAGAATTGAGGTTGGTGGTCCTCCACGATACCAGGGCTTGGATTTGATTAGAGCACGGGGCTGGACGCACTGGCAGCATGTATTCAATCCACGGCAGTTGCTTATAGGTGGTTTGATTCGAAGAGAAATAAGTGCACTGACTTTGTCAGGGTTAACCTCGCTCTTAAATTGCAACTCTAAATTGAGTCGATGGCATCCTGCCAGAGAGTATGTCGCTGAAACTTTTGACAATCAAGCGCTTAACACAATTTATAACTATGCCTGCCAAAGTTTTTCATACGGGAGTCGTTTTTTCAAGGACAGATTCACTACGTATCCAGTGAAAAGCCACTATGAAATATGTTCAAAACCGACTACTGAAAAGCTTCCCAACAATGACATTTACATCACCGATCCCCCCTATGGAGATGCTGTTAAGTACGAAGAAATCTTGGATTTTTTTATTGCTTGGCTGCGCAAGAACCCGCCACCTGAATTTGCCGACTGGACCTGGGACAGCCGGCGATCCTTGGCCATCAAAGGTGAAGATGAGGACTTCCGTCGTGGTATGGTGGCGGCCTACAAGCAGATGACCGAGTGCATGCCGGACAATGGCATCCAGGTCATTATGTTCACCCATCAGTCCGGTTCCATCTGGGCTGACATGGCCAACATCGTCTGGGCCTCAGGGCTGCAAGTTACTGCAGCCTGGTATGTGGTCACCGAAACGGATAGCGCTCTCCGTGAAGGAAGCCACGTCAAGGGCACTGTGCTTCTTGTCTGTCGCAAACGCCTTGGTACCCACAAGACCACCCGTGACGATCTCGCCTGGGAGATCCAGGAAGAGGTGGAGGCCCAAGTGGCCGCGCTCACCGGTCTCAACCAGGAGGCCAAGGGCCTCTACCGCGACGAAAACGTCTTCGAGGACGCCGACATCCAGATGGCGGGCTACGCCGCTGCCCTGCGGGTGCTCACCCGCTACGCCATTATCGACGGCCGCGACATGACCGCCGAGGCGATCCGGCCAAGGATCAAGGGCGAGACCACCTTTGTGGACGGGCTCATCGCCTTTGCCGTGGACACCGCCAACCAGTGCCTGGTGCCGCAAGGCATCGAGAAACGCCACTGGGACCGGCTTTCCGGCGCCGAACGCTTCTACCTCAAGATGCTCGACCTGGAGGCCCGCGGCGCCAAGACCCTGGACAACTACCAGAACTTTGCCAAGGCATTCAAGGTGCGAGACTACCAGGCACTCATGGCTAGCCGCAAAGCCAACAGCGCCCGGCTGAAAAGCGCGGTGGAATTCGGACGGGCCGAGATGGGCGAGGGCTCGGAACTGCAACAGTCGGTGCTGCGCGCCGTGCTCTATGCGGTGATGGAGTTGGCAAAAAATATGGACGGCAATGAGGTGCTGGCCCACCTGATGTTCAACATTCCCGACTACTACGGCGACATGACCCAGCGCGAACTGGTCGTGAAATTGGCCGATTATCTTGCCAGACACCTCGAAGCTATCCGCCCCGACGAGGCGAGTGTGGCACGGGTGCTGTGTGAACTCGTCAAGAATCAGCGTTTGGGATAATAGGAGTGACACTATGACCGTTGACCGGTCAATAGAATATTTAACCGGCCTTGTTCATGAACTGCGAAAGCTGCCGACTGAAACCGAGTGGGTGGAGTTCAAACACAACCGTGCAGATTCCGAGGAAATAGGGGAGTATCTGTCGGCATTGGCAAATTCAGCGGCGCTGCTGGGCAAAGTCAATGCCTACCTGATCTGGGGGATTGACAACTCGACCCATAAAATCATCGGCACCACCTTCGTCCCTGGTTCAATCAAGGTCGGCAATGAAGCGCAGGAAAACTGGCTTCTGAAGCTGCTCGAACCCAAAATCAATTTCCGGTTCTTTTCTTTAACAGTGGATGAAAAACCGGTTGTTCTGCTGGAGATCGGGGCGGCCTTCCGTCACCCGGTAAAATTCAAGTCCCAAGAGTTCATCCGGGTCGGTTCCTATAAAAAGAAGTTAAAGGACTTCCCGGAAAAGGAACGGGCCTTGTGGCGCCATCTCGATCAAACCCCTTTTGAAGCCGGGATTGCCGAGACACATCTTGAAAGCGATGAGGTGCTCCGTCTTCTCGATGCCCCATCGTATTTCGAACTGCTGGAATTGCCTCTGCCCGATGGGCGGGCTGCCATTCTTGACGCACTCAGGGAAGACAATCTCATCCAGCCATGCGAGGCAGGCGGCTGGAACATCACCAATCTCGGCGCGATTCTGTTTGCCAGAAAGCTGGATGACTTTCCGAAACTGAAACGTAAAACCACACGCATCATCCTTTACAGAGGGAAAGGACGGGTTGAAACCCAGCGTGAACAGGTTGACGGCAAGGGATATGCCACCGGCTTTGAAGGCCTGATCAGTTTCATTATGGCCCTGGTGCCGACCAATGAAGTGATTGAACGGGCTTTACGCAAAACTGTTCCCATGTATCCGGAGCTTGCCATCCGGGAGCTGGTGGCCAATGCCCTTATCCATCAGGATTTTTTTGTTACCGGTGCCGGGCCGATGGTGGAACTGTTTGAGGATCGAGTCGAAATTACCAACCCCGGAACGCCACTGGTGTCCACTGAGCGTTTTCTCGACACTCCGCCAAAATCCCGCAACGAGGCCCTCGCCTCTCTGATGCGACGTTTCCGCATCTGCGAGGAACGCGGCAGCGGCATTGACAAGGTTGTATTCCAGACCGAGGCTTTTCAGCTTCCTGCGCCCCTTTTTGAAGCACCGGAAGGATTCACCCGCACCATACTTTTTTCTCACCGGACGCTGGCTGAAATGGACAAGGATGACCGGGTTCGTGCCTGTTATCTGCACGCCTGTCTGAAATATGTCCAGCGCGACTTTCTGACAAACACCTCGCTGCGAGAACGATTCGGGATAGAAGAACAAAATCGTTCGATGGCATCTCGTTTGATCCGGGACGCTGCTGATGCACGGGCCATTGTTCCTCACGATCCTTCCGCCGCGCCAAAATTGATGAAATATGTTCCTTGGTGGGCCGCTCCGGACCATATGAAGGCTGAGCAGGCTAAAAATGAAAAAGTTACTTGATGGGTACTTGACTGGGACCGAGACCCAGGCATCAAGAAGAATAGATGATGTCTGCGATATCAATATGATATCCTCTGTTTTCCTACTTGACTGATACTTGATCGGCAGAACTCTTTGAGGGCAGTCGCATGACCGACATCAACCGCTTCTCCTCCCGCAGACAACGGCTTGACCGAGCTTTTCTCGCTGATCGGCTTCGGGAGGCAAAATCGTATAAGCGCATTGCCGGCTATTTCCGCAGCTCGATTTTTGAGTTGGTTGGAGAAGAGATCGCCTCTATCCCAAAAGTACAGATAGTATGCAACAGCGAATTGGACGCGGCCGATGTGGTCGTTTCCAAACATGTCCGTGAAACAGCGCTCAAGGAGCGTTGGAACAAGGTCCCTTCCGAAGTTGAAGCGCTCCTCCATCGGGACCGTTACCGGCAACTGCATGAGTTATTGACCAGCGGCAGGGTTGAAATACGGGTGGTACCAAAGGACCGTGTATTCATTCACGGCAAGGCAGGAGTCATAGAGCTGTCCAGTGGTAACAAAACCTGCTTTCTTGGTTCCATCAACGAAACCAAGAGCGCCTTTGCTCAGAACTATGAGATCCTCTGGGAAGACCCATCGCCGGAAGGTGTTGCCTGGGTTGAAGAGGAGTTCGATGCTCTCTGGCAGGACTCCTACCCCCTTCCTGATGCCATTGTTGAAGAAATCAAGCGTGTTGCTGATCGTGTCGAAATCCGCTTCGAGGAAATAAAAACTGGTGAACTGCCCGCCGCTGCCCTGGCCGAGAGCCCGATATATCGTGGCGGGGAGCAGCTCCAGCCGTGGCAGCGCTCCTTTGTTACCATGTTCCTGCAGCATCGCGAGACCTATGGCAAGGCTCGACTCCTCCTTGCCGATGAGGTAGGCGTCGGCAAAACACTGTCACTGGCAGCAAGCTCTATGGTTTCAGCTCTGCTTGATGATGGACCAGTCTTGATCCTTTGTCCTTCAACGCTGACAGTGCAATGGCAGGTGGAGCTGTCTGATAAACTCGGCATCCCGAGTGCGGTATGGTCATCAAATAAGAAGGTGTGGTCCGACCCTAAGGGGCATATCATCAAGACCCGCGGCTCTGAAGACATCATCCGTTGCCCGTTCCGCATTGCCATTGTTTCCACAGGCCTCATCTTTCATGGAACCAACGAACGTCAATTTCTACTTGAGCGGAAATATGGAACAGTGGTTCTTGACGAGGCGCATAAGGCAAGACGACGTGGGGGGCTTGGTCAAAGAAAGGAAGAGGCAAACAACCTGCTAGAATTCATGTTGAAGATCGGTGGTCGGACCAAGAACCTACTGCTTGGTACTGCAACTCCGATCCAGACTGAAGTCCATGAACTTTGGGACCTCTTGCTTATCCTTAATGCCGGTGCGGATTTTGTTCTTGGCAAGGAATTTTACAGCAGGTGGGCCGACTTTGGAAAAGCTCTTCCGGTGATCAAGGGCGATGAAGTGCCACTTGAGGAAAGAGACACCTGGGAATGGTTGCGCAATCCGTTGCCTCCTGCGAGTGAGAACGCCCTGTTTGCAGCATTACGTTTGCAGCTGGGAATGCCTGAGCAAGTATTTTATTCCGATCAGGGGTTTGGTTCCTTGGGTTTCCTTGAGCAACAGGCTGTCGGCCAAGCCATGGAACCGGGATTTCTGCGAGAAAATAACCCCATTACTCGCCATACGGTTTTGCGACGCCGGCAGACTTTGGAAGAGGCGGGACTGCTGGAAAAGATCGGGGTAAGCATCCATCCGAATCCTGATGTGCCTGCCACGACCTATGCGGGTATAGGGTTTAATGGCCTGGGTTTGCTGACAAACTTACCATTCGATCTTGCCTACCAGGCAGCCGAGTCTTTTACCATAGCATTACAAAAGCGCACCAAAGCAGCGGGGTTCATGAAGACCATGCTTCTCCAGCGGATATGCTCAAGTTTTGCCTCCGGCCGGTCGACAGCAGAAAAAATGTTGCACCGAGAAATACTTGAGGAAGAGGAGCAGGCCCGGTTGATGCTGGAGGCATTGGGTTCTCTTACCAGGGAAGAGGCTGCGTATCTGCAGACCATCGTTCGAGAGTTGTCACGGCCTGAAGCACGAGACCCTAAGCTTTCTGCGGTAAAGCACTTTCTCACTGAGCAACAAAGTGAGGGGAAATCCTGGCTTGAGCATGGCTGTATCATCTTCAGCCAGTATTACGACACCGCCTATTCCGTTGGTAAAGAATTGGCAAAATCTTTGGCTGGTGAGACAATCGGGGTCTATGCCGGAACTGGCAAGAGTGGGCTGTTCAGAGGGGAGGATTTCGCTTCAGTAGAACGTGAGGAGATTAAGAACTCTGTCAAAAAACGGGAAATCCGACTTGTGGTTGCGACAGATGCGGCCTGCGAAGGCCTGAACCTGCAGACTCTCGGCACACTTATTAATGTCGATCTGCCTTGGAATCCATCGCGGCTCGAACAGCGGTTAGGCCGCATCAAGCGGTTTGGACAGGCCCGTCGCAATGTGGATATGCTGAATCTCGTTTATCACGATACCCAAGATGAGAAGGTATACCAGGTGCTTTCCCGTCGGATGAAAGACAGATACGATATTTTCGGCGGGCTTCCGGACACTATCGAGGATGAGTGGATTGAAAGCGTTGAGTTACTTGAAAAGATGATGGACGAATATATTCATCTTCGGCAGAAGGCCCGCAATGTTTTCGAGATGCGATACCAGACAACTATCGACCCAGACCGTGACCGCTGGGAACTCTGCTCCAGGGTTCTGGCAAGAAGGGATGTTGTGGATCGTCTTTCTGTCCCGTGGTGAAAGACGCGTCCTGTTTCCGGCTTGGTTTCCTATGGCAAGTCAGTATAAAAAGCATAGGAAGGAAAAGAATGAACCTGGAAGTAGAAGCATATCAGGTTTATAAACTTACAAGATAATCATACTCACAACATAATGTTCCTTTATTCCTACGCCATAAGGCGCCACAAGGGAAGCAAGAATTTCAGGAGATTGATGATGAAAATTGAATCCATCTGTATTAAGAGCTTCCGCTGCTTTGATGAGTCTGGAGAAACCATCAGCTGGATGCTTCAACTACCTCAATTTTGTTATTCTTTACTGAAACACCCCACGTATATTTCCCTTCACCTCCATTAAAATGATATATACGAATATCAGGATAAACATTGGCTTGAAATTCCGTGCCTAACTTAAATACGGTTGAAGATTGTGCAGCGACAAATAAATGAATTTTCCCCACATCTTCGTAGCCTTTGCGACTCCGTAAGTTGCGGATCATGTCATGCAACTCTCGCAACACTCTTTTAAGTTTTTCTTCGCTGCTAAGAGCATCAGCCTTTGGTTCTGATTTATTCAAATAAATCCAAATAGTTTTATCCCTGAAATTTGGTGGGAGCTGTGATTTGCTAATCAAAAGAGTAAAAGAAATTGCAATTGCTATTTCAGTTCCTACTACACATTTAGGGTATAATATCTTTAAATGGTCACCATCATCAAGATCGTCTAGCATGTGCCATTTTTGCTCGAACCGATTGTAATCCATTACCTTAAGATTGCTGCGATTCAACAAGCATACCCCTGTGGCATACAAGAGGGGCACAGGTGCTAAACCTGCAAATATGACAATGGGTGCTTCGATATTCATCGATAATATTTTGTCATCAAGCATTTTTCTTAACATTTCGATATCCTGAAGTACATCCTGCGGACTTCGATTATGGGAATCTAGTAAAAAATGCGTAACCTCTCCGAATCGATACCTAGGCGGCAAATCAACAAAAGGAGGCTGATCATGCATACCTGGCATACCTCGCATGTAAATTAAACAACAGGATCGCGTCTTTCTTACCCTATGGACTCCCCAAATCCCCAGAGAGACACCAATCGCCAACAAAATCAATCCAGTATATGTAACGGTTTCAGGCCCAAAGCTAAATGTAAGTGAGACCGGTAGTTTTTCAGGTCTGATTTCCAGGGCAACCATAAGCCACCATACTCCCCCAGGAGCAATGAGCCCTACTCCAAGACCTACCAATAGCCTTGCAAAACCTATAATGGGATCAACATTTCTATATTTGAGCCACTGATTCCAAAACTGCCAAAGCAAATTCAACACATTAACTTTTTTATTCATTCTTCAATATCTCATTCATTTCTAAAAATCGGGCATGTTTATCGCCGCGCCATATCCGTATTTTTTGAGTGCCGACTATCATAAAGACAAGAAAATCACCAAAATACTCCCCTTGAAGAAGAGTGTTTTCCCAATCTTTATAATCTACTACTGAAGGGGTTGGAATAGGTTCAGGATGGGTATGCCAAAGTCCCAATAGAGTTAGGGTTTTATTCGAATCATTCCACGTCTTATATAAAATCCGATTATGCCTGTTTGAACGAAAAAAAAATGTCCGTAACCGTTTATCCCACCATGTAGGCTCAGTGATCCGATCTACAACAAGATGATCCTCTTCTAAGAGATGTCTTCCTATGAGCAAACCTCCAGCTTCTTTTTGCCATTTGTCTGTTTGGCGGTAATTCATAAGGAGATCAACAACAGGCTCAGTAATAATAAACTTCCGATCATGCTCCAGCGAATAAGCCATACGCATTAAATTTGTCCTCCACAGGCAGGACAATGCTTTTGACGAAATCTCTTTGCAATCTCTGAACTATTTTTATTGGCGGCTTTTTTATACCATTCAGTTGTTTTTAATCCTTCCTTCTTGGCAATATCGTCATTCCCAACCCAAAAGCTATAAGAGGTGGTTTGTTTTTTGAGAAGGTATTCTATAACTAATTCAGTAGATAATGTGGCAGTTTTTATGGCATCGAGAGATGAAAATGGGGTGAAAACTCCACCGCAGCCTGTCAAATCTTTTGTTAAATTTTGGTATGGTTCCAGGAAGGCACATCGTAGAAACGGACCAAACTCGGTATTGTCAAATAAACATTCTAGGCAACCTTCTGCAATTCCATCTACCAAAAGAGAATGCCCCCCAATGCTGCAAGGTTCTAACCAACAATAAACGATTGGAACAGAGAGAGAATCCTGAATCATATTTTGGTTTATTGCTCGCATGGATGTGAAATCAGCAGTGGCATCCACAATTATATCTACACCTTCCAATTCCTTTTTCTGCAACCACTGGTCACTTTTTATAGGTTTAGGGACAACGCTTATATATGGTAGGCGTTCTTTTAAATACTTAGCCATGGCTCCAGCTTTGTTTTCATCAATATATTTCCCACCGAGAACATGCCGATAAATATTATCTTCACTCAGATCATCACTATCAAAAATAATTAACTTCCCTATTCCTGACAAAGCAAGCTGCTCTACAATCCTCGATCCAACAGCACCACACCCAAATATCGCTACAGTTCTTTTCTGTAATGATGTCTGGGCTCCACCACGTTCAAGAATATATTCAAGATTGTGTCTTTGTATTGAAAAAGGGATTAATTCCCATCCTTTATCTTCTGAACTCAAGAAAAACGGTGTTTTTGAAGTACCTGTTACTACGACCCCAAAAAGAGACATTGCACCTGACGGCCTCATTTGAGAAAAAAGCAAAATATCACATTGTCTTGTAGTTTGTTTTTTCCCTTTTTTCTTTTTTTTCTCTTGAGACTTAAGGAATTGGATTTTATGTGATTCTGAGGCAGAATCCAATAAATTTCGGACATAAAATGGGGTTAATCCTGCATCAGGGTTGGGAGGTAATATTTTTTTTTCAAGCGGTATATGCCATGCTTTTCTGGACTGTTGGGATTTCAGCCTATAATTATAGCCGTAACCTTCTGGGAGAGGTTCTTTAAATAAAATACGGGGAGTGAAATTTTGCTTTGATACAGGATTACAAAGAGCAGTAATCTGATCAATATTTTGGGTAGGGGTAAAAAAACATCGAGCCTCGAAGATGCCTGGTAATGAATGCCAATACCCTTCAAACTCTTCATGAAGCTCTGATAAGTTTCGGTCTGCACTGCCAGAAAGAATCTCAATAACTTGACTTAATGCTTGATGTAACACAGCCCCTGGCTGATTGACATTAATGAACATGCCATCACTTTGAACAGTGTAACATATTTCACCATTGTAATTTACATGGTTATGGAAATCATGTAGCTCTGGATTGAAGAAAAAAATCCAAGGTAATTTCCCCGGAAACCCTTTAGGCTCGCCGATGAAGAGTTGATACTCTAATGGCCCAACTTGAACAATGGCAATAAAAGCTTTTGCAAGCTTATCCTTAATAAACACAGCCCGCGTCGCAATATCATTGAGACTTATTTCTTTAAGGGAAGTGACATTGGGATGTGCTGAGAGAGAGTTTTTGAAATCAAAACCCTCCACGTTATGCGCTCCCTCCAGCCGGTGCATAACCAGCTACAGCAGCTTTTTTTGCGGTATCTTTCTTTTCCGGAACTGGGAAATCATCACCAAACTGTATACGTAACAGCTTACATACTTCATCTTCGAGATCTTCATTCTTTGCTGCAATTAGAGCATCCCGAAGATTTGCGAATTTTTCCTTATATGTTTTCATCTGAGTAACTGTCATTACTTTGTTAAGGTCTTCATATGGTTCTACAGGAAGGGAAATAGTCAACCATCCTAGACTGTCAAAATGGCTCAGTTTGGTTTTAACCAAATCAAGCAATGCATCTAAGTCTTGATATTTTCCAGAAAAAATATCTTTGCTCGGTTGAAACCAATTATAGGCAGAACATGTGAGGGCGATGCTGAATGGTTTTCCAGAGTTAACAGAATGGAGGTTGTGATCACGCCACTTTTTTAAATATCGTATACATCTGCGCATTTGCGCCTGGTCATCGCTATTAACAAAGCTGTTGTTAATTTTATCTATCAACCCCTTGGGGTCAGATTTCTGCCAAACTTTATTTTCTTCTTCTGAGAATTCTTTCCCGATGGCGAGATCCAGAAGATTATCTTCATTCCGTTTTACATAAATCGCTAAATCCACATGATAATCAACTTTCCCATTTTTCATGTAGGTTACAGTGACACAGGGCCTCCTGATAACTACGGTTCGATTTCCATTGCTAAGCGCATTTCTCACTATCTTTTTTAAATCAACCGGATCTGGATACCTCTCACGAGAGCAGTCGAAAATGATTCCAACGTCAATATCATAATTCCCGTCTTTTGGCACAATGCCAGTGTTCATAGCATAACTACCTTGACCGAAACTCTCAAATGATGGAGCATTTTCTTCAATTCTCGATTTTAAATCTTTAAGGAGTGTATCCCGTTTCTCTCGAAGAGTCTGGTTTTCGTCAAAGTTGCCGAGTTTGATGTTGTCATGGAACTTAACAAACTGCTTTTGTAGATCAGGCATAAGGATGTCCTTGTCAAATTTTATTAAAATTCAGCAAAATAAGATGGATAAAGGTTATTGGCTCAAAGTGCACTTATCGGTCTGTATTGACACCCCCATCCCTCCCCTAAAAAAACGGATAATTTGGGAAAATTATTAAACACGATGCGTGAGTTTGTCAAGCTATGTGCACAATATATGGGGTGCACTGTTATCTGTAAATACAACATACAGCGCTTTGCGTCATTTTTCCTTCCGCACGCCTTTGAATGGCTTGTCATCTGACTTTTGATCCATAAACCTACCAGAGTCTTTTTCTCTTTTTGTCCAACGGTTATTTTGCGGATTATACACCTGAGAACGTTTACGTACTGCGCCGTTTCGGTGTCCATCGCCTGAGGGTGGGTTCGTTGCCATGTAGTAACTCCTTTCTGTTTTGTTAACAGTGTAAAAATAATAAATTAACAGAATAATAATCCTAGCTCTGTTTTCTGTCAATTGTTTCTGTTAATTTTTTCTTTCCGTTCTGTTAATTTTCTTGTAGTATCAAGCTGACTAAACATTTACTGGAGGTGCTTTTCTATGATGAAAGAATTTAATAAGGAGATATTGCGGCAGCGTATCACTCTTGCCCGAGAAGGGAAGAACCTTAACCAGGCCCAGCTCGCGGGAAAATCTGGTGTAACCCCGGCGGCTATTTCGCAAATCGAGAAAGGGACAAGAACACCAACGATACCGGTCCTGCAGAGAATCGCATCTGTTTTAAATGTATCCATTGATTATCTGTTGGGTAAAACAGATGAGTCTGAGTTAGGCGCTTTATTACATGATCAAGATATCAGAACTTTTTTCCGGGGATTCCAATCATTGAATTCTGAAGACAAAGAAACGATTGAAAAAATGGTCGATTTTTTTAAGTCAAAAAAGAAATGAGCCGTTTATGGACCCGAGAAATGAGGCAGTCAAATTATTAGATGAATTAGGTCTGGATTCGCTACCTATCATCCCACGTAATATATGTGAGAAGTTGGGCATATTTTACATTGAAAAATCCCTGAAGGAGATTGATGGAATTTTATTTCTTGATCATGCTCTCAATGGAATGATTTGCGTCAATTCAACAATAAACGAAATCGGGAGAAAAAATTTTACAGGAGCCCATGAGCTGGGGCATTTCTGCCTGGATACTTTTGATTCAAACTCATTTTTTTGCCCACGAAGCTCCATTGGGACAAATTCTAAAAGCAACTCACCAATAGAGCTAAGGGCTAATGAATTTGCGGCAGAGCTCTTGATGCCAAGAAGTGTTTTCCTGAAACTTGTCGAAGAACATGACCCTGGCTGGGACAATATAATGAAGTTGTCAGAGATGAGTCAAACCTCTAAATTAGCTACGGTGATTAGATATATTGAATTGACTGAAGAGAGCTGCGCACTATTGGTATGCGAAAAGAATAAGTTAGCTTGGTTTCGTGCAGCTAAAAACTTCAATCTTTATATTGATATGGACAACCGCGATGTTCCTTCTGATACCCAGACATTTGCTGCTTTGAAAGGCGATATTCCAGATGATCTGTTTGACTCAGTAAAGGCAAATATCTGGGTTGCCGGTAAAAAGTTAAAAAGTCATTCAGAAATCCTTGAATGGGCCTTGCCTATTAACTCTTATGGCCAGGTTTTAACCCTATTATATGATGAGGACGGCTTAGGGGATTGTGAAGATGAGGATGAAGAAAGCTTGAATAATACAGATGATGAATGGCCCTGGGAACCACCAACTTTTCATAAGAGTAAGCGGAAAAGATAATTTTTCTAACAACAAAAAGATGTAAGTATTCGAATGAATCCCATGAAGAAGCCGCTCACTTTACAAGAAAGGCGTGAATGTGTCAGACTTAAAAAAAAGTGGACTTGCCCCAGCGATAGAAGTCACACTATCTCCCTAATATACTCCCCCCAAATTTGAAACAAAATAGCGGACTCCAAAAAAGAAAATGCAATCCCCGCCCTGGGGAGCTGGCCGCCGATCTGACCGGCGCTGCCCTCGATACCGGGGAATCTGATTGCAAAATCGCTTTGTCCGGAGCAGCTGCAGCGATCAAAATGCAATCAAAAATTCAATTGCCAGCAACCTGGTTGGCTGGTGATTGCATGTACATTCATATCTCACCCTCTCAGGAAGAATGTTTACTTGCTGTATTCATGTCAGGCATTTTCCTTGCCATGACACATCTCAATTATACTGAGCACCAACCCAAAGATGACAACATGCCATATTTCCCTTGCAAATTATTGTACCGAATAGAATAGTGATCACGATTTGTAAATATGTTGCTCCAAGGATTTGAACATATTCAATGCCAAATTAACCAGAAAAGATATCTGAATATTACCTCTTTTTCACTTCAAAGTTCAGGATCTATTCGACAACGCGTTCGATTATATTCGGCGGTACTACTTGAGAATTCTTTAAGGACACGGAGAAAAATATGTTGGATTCCGAGCAAACCATAACTCACCCCGAGGCTATGCGGGATGCGGTGATCAGTATGGCGGTTGAGTCCTGGCGTTTTGGCCGGGTGTTTGATCGCCTGCTGCTAAAACTCGATGCCGGAGAACAGAACCGGTACAAGAGCCAGTTTCGTTGGTTCATAAAAAAGGTCGAAGAGGCTCTGGAACAAACGGGTTTGCGAATCGTCAACGTCGAGGGGCATCCCTTCGACCCCGGCATGGCCGCTACCCCCCTGAATATCGAAGAGTTCGATGCGAAAGATGCCTTGATAGTCGATCAGATGCTGGAGCCGATCATTATGGGGAAAGAAGGTTTGGTTAAGACAGGAACCGTCACTTTGAGGAAGCTGTAACTATGAAAAATTTCATAGGCATTGACCTGGGTACAACTAACAGCGCTATCTGTTCCTATGACGGTTCCGAAACCCGAACCTGGAAGAGTCCTGAACAGAATGATGTGACGCCATCGGTGATCTATATCGACCGACGCGGCAACAAATACGTGGGCAAGCGGGCCTACGATTCGGCTCCGCACAGCCCAGATAACGCGGCGATGCTGTTCAAGCGGCTCATGGGGACGAGCACGCCAGTTCAGCTTTCTGCGATGAACCTCACAAAGACCCCCGAAGAATGCTCCGCAGAGGTTCTAAAGGTTCTGTTCGGCTACTTACCAGAGGAAATCAGAAACGATCCCGATACAGGAACCGTCATAACCGTTCCTGCGGCGTTTAACCAGATGCAGAAGGACGCCACCATGCAGGCCGCCAGCATGGCTGGTCTCGGCAAGATTGCGCTTATGCAGGAACCGGTCGCGGCGGTCATGAGCGTCATGCGTGCCCGCAATACCGACGGCATGTTTCTGATCTATGACCTAGGTGGCGGCACACTCGATATCGCCATTGCCGAAAGCATTGGTGGGCGGGTCAACCTCCTCGCCCACGGTGGTATTGCCATGTGTGGCGGCAGGGATTTTGACCGCGTCCTCGTCGATAACGTTGTGCGACCTTGGCTGCTGGAAAACTTCGACCTCCCTGAAGACTTTTCCGTGAATCCGAGTTTCAAGTCGCTCATTCGGCTGTCCGCTTGGGCCACCGAGCGCGCTAAGATTGAACTCTCGGCCCGTGAAGATTCCGTAATCAGCCTATCGGAAACCGAGGCCCGCGTTCGGGATCTTAGCGGCAATGAAATCTATCTCGATATTCCTTTGCAGCGAGCCACCTATGACAAGCTGATCTCCGAGCGCGTAGGCGAATCAATCGAGTCTGCTCGAGAGACACTCAATAAGGCCGGTCTTTCTCCGCATGACCTGGAACGTATTGTGTTCGTCGGTGGCCCGACCAATTACAAACCCCTGCGCGACAAGGTCGCCTTTGAGCTGGGTATTCCGGGAAGCACCGATGTAAATCCCATGACGGCCGTGGCGGAAGGCGCAAGCCTCTTCGCGGAATCCATTGACTGGAGTTCCCAGAACCGGTCGCGCAAGAATACCCGTGGGCAAATTTCTTCCGGAGGCGGGCTGGCGCTGTCTTTCAATTACATCGCCCGCACACCGGATGTTAAAGCAAAGATCGCCGTCCAATTGGCAGGCCAAGCTGCGGTTGGCTCTGAGTTTCAGATCGATAGCGTCGACACCGGCTGGACCTCCGGCCGCCTTCCTCTCAAGCATGGCGCAACCATCGACGTTACCCTGACAAAAACTGGCGACAACACCTTCAAGGTGTTTATGTTCGATTCCGTGGGTGGCCCCATTGCCCTGGAACAGGACAAGATTGTCATTACCCGAACCGCCGCCACAGTGGATGCCATCCCGGCCTCTCACTCAGTTGGCATCGAGGTCTTGGAGAAACTCGGCGGCCGCCCCGTACTTGACTATCTGATCCGTTCGGGCGATTCACTGCCGAAGAAGGGCAAAAAGATATTTAAGGCGGCTGAGTCTCTCAAAGCGGGCGCGTCTGGCTCACTCAATCTGAAACTTTGGGAGGGTGAGATCGAAGACCCCATTACCGACAACCGCCCCATCGGCGTCTTGAAAATTTCCGGCTCCGATTTCGATGATGGCGTGATTCACGCCGGAGCCGATCTTGAATGCGAATACGAAATCCTGGACTCCGGTAATATTATCATCGAAGTATCCGTGCCCTGCATCGGCGGGACCTTCCACTCAGGGAAGAACTTCTATTCCCGTCAGGAGGGACAGCTCGACTACACCGCCGCCGCCGTCATGGTCGTCGAGGAAGGCGAAAGAACGCTGAATCGCATCGATGAGATCAATGAGGTAGTGGACAACCCAAAACTGGAGCAAGCACGGCAGAAACTTGAATCCGCCGTCTCGCTCGATCCAGAAGAAAAAGAGACCGAGAAGTCCCAGGAGGCCATGGAGAAGGTGCTCGAGGCACGGCGACTTCTTGCCCAGGTTCGAAAGGAACACCTCAAGGAGATTCGCCAGATTGACCTCGATGGTGTGGTGACCTTCTTCGACGAACATATTCGGCAGCATGCCCGCCCGTCCGAATCGTCGGCCTTCGACAACTTGGCGAAGACGGCGCAACGTTGTATTGGAGAAACGAACCAGAATTTCGAACACTACCTTGATGAGTTGAAAGGAAAGAACTGGGAGATTCTCTGGCGGCAGGATTGGTTTGTGGTCGATCGGTTCAAGTGGATGGCCAGCTCGCCTCATCTCTTTGCCGACAAACACCGTTTCCAGGAACTTACCAAGCTCGGTGCGCAATTTATGCGTACTGATGATATTGAAAAGCTTCGTGCTGTTGTTGGTGAACTCTATTCAATCAAGATTGGAAGAGGATCTGAAAATGATTTGATGGATGTTGCCAACATTATCAGGGGATGATTTATGGCGAAGGATTTATGGCTGCCTAAAGGGTATGAATTGCCAGACGGGTCGAAAATCCGGTCGCTTCTCTATTCAGGAGATGAGTGGCAGATTTTCGATACCAATGGTTCAAATAATATCCTGCTCACACTGCCGGAGCTGGCGAGGAAGTGGAATGAATGCGGTTTTCTTGACGAATCCGTGTTCGGGGATGTTTCGTTCGGAGCTGAAGCACTCCAGAGTCTGAGCAGCCATAAAAAGTACACCCTGACTCCGGTTGAAAATGGGAAATCCCCTGAAAGCAAGGTCGATGCACTGGCCTTTGCTTTCGCTCTCAAAGAGTCTCGCAAACTATCCGAGGATGCCTCCTTCCACGATGCCGTTTATGTGGAACAGTACTCCAGACTGCTCCCGGCCTGGACGCTGACACCTCACGTAGATGATGAGGTTGTCTTGGGAACCTGGATCACCGGTGGGGTCGTCATATCAACGGAATCCTTCCGGCGCTTGACTAAACTCACTGGCTGGATGCCCGCTGGCGATCTGGCAGAAATTATAAAGGCTGCCGGATTTACCTTGCCTGCAAATGCTGGTCTACTGGCTAAATGCAAGCCGTCTTCTCAACCCAAGACCGAGGCAAAGACCACCATTGCTAAGGAGGCTTTCGAACCTGAACAGCCGCAATCATCCGAGGAACCGGCCGAGGCCAAGGTGTTCACACTTCCAGGGCGACCACAGCTTGAGGAGTTTTTCAACGAACACGTCATCGACATCATCTTCAATGCCGAGAAATATCAAGTCTTGGGTATCGATTTTCCTTCCGCCATCGTCCTGCATGGGCCGCCAGGTTGTGGCAAAACCTTTGCTGTGGAGCGTCTTGTCGAGTTTATCGATTGGCCAAGCTACTCGATTGATTCGAACAGTGTCGGCAGCCCCTACATTCACGAAACCAGCAAGAAGATCTCCGAGGTTTTTGACAAGGCGATTGATGGCGCTCCGTCCGTCATCGTCATCGACGAGATGGAATCTTTTCTGTCGGATAGACGCTCTGGGAGCTCGTCCGGATTGCATCACGTCGAAGAGGTAGCCGAGTTTCTTCGTCGGATTCCGGAAGCCATCAAGAACAAGGTGCTGATTATCGCCATGACGAACCTGATCGAAATGATCGATCCGGCGATTCTGCGGCGCGGCCGTTTTGACCACATCATCGAGGTTGGCATGCCGTCGAGGGAAGAAGTGGCTTCGCTGGTGGACTCACTCTTGAGCAAGCTGCCGAAAGCAGACGATCTTAACGTGGACAAGATCCTCAATGCGCTCACGGGTAAGGCGCTCTCCGATTCGGCCTTTGTCATACGCGAGGCCGCACGGCTCGCTGCCAAGGCCAGTAAGACAGAGCTCGATCAAGAGAGCATTGATGCAGCGTTGAACAGCCTTCCAAAAGACCAAGAGAAAAAAAGCAGACGTATAGGATTCGTCCGGGATGACAAGTAACCGGAGGGGAGCATGGACCTATTACAAAATCCTTTTCATATTCTGACTGCCAGCCCCCGCGATAACCGACGGCGAATCATGGAATTGGCCGACGAACGTAGCTTGCTGCTCGACTCAAGTGATTGCATAGAGGCGCGTTCCGATTTGACCAACCCCCGGAAAAGGCTCTCCGCTGAAGTAGCTTGGCTGCCCGGTATTGGACCTAAACGAGCCGGAGAGGTGTTGTCGCTCCTCGAGACCTCGCCAGCGGATTTGCTCGCTGTCGACAAACTGTCGTCAATTGCTCGGGCGAACCTGCTTGCGGCAGGCCTTGCTCGTTTGCCTGATCACATTGCCAATGACGTTGCGGAATGGATTCTTGAGATCGCCTGGGCGTTTGAAGATATCGACCCCGAGGAGCTGAGCGCGATCATTAACGAGGAACGGGTTGTTTCCGGTTTTCCGGAAGTGTCGGATCTCTCGGCCGTAGAAGCTGAAATCCAAGAACGGAGGAGACACTATCGCCAGGTTATCAAGTCGGCCCTTGACAACCTCTCCCCAAAAGAACTCGTGGAGGCAGTTACCGTTGCCGTCGAATCCGCGACTGACGATGGCGAGGAACACGGCCCTATTCTGATAGCCGACCTTGTTGATTCGTATGAGGTAGAGGCACAGGGGTTCCTTGACAAGGAAGAAGGGAACATAAGAGCCCTCGTGGAAAAACTGCGGGCCGCCGTGGATGCGGAACGGCCCGATTCCACATTGGCCCCCCTGGTGAACCAGCTAATCCAGGTTGTTAAGAATTGGGATTCCGTCGCCCAGCCGATTCAGGTCAGCACAAAGAGTCGAGGGCTCGATCACGACGCGAGCGACCGCGTTGCAGGTCTGGTTCGTGGCCTGGCGATTCATATGTTCAACAAGCATAACAAGCTCGATTTCTCACAACAACTCACGAACATGCTGCAGGAAGTGTTCGCGGAAGTTGGTAAGGTTGCCGAACGCACCGCTGAGGATGCAGATGCGCTCGGCGAGATAGCGGAACAAAGGGTTCTTCATTCAGAAGTATCGAAAATCGAGGAATTCATTACCCAGATAAAAGCTGACTTAGATAGTAGGCGGCCAGATTCATATTTATCGCAAAAAGTTAACCAGCTTTGTCAGCTCGTCAAGAATTGGGAAATTGATCCCGAGCATGATGCGAGCCAACACGCTGCTTGGACCGTTCGAGATTTGGCGATTCATATGTTCAACAAGCATGACAAGCTCGATTTTGCTCAGCAGCTTACAAAGGCTCTTCTTGGGGTATTTGAGGATGCAGGTGAAATTTCTGATCGCATTACCAATGATGACAAGGCCCTTCAAGAAATAGCCGCAAACCGAAGCAAGCTCCTTTCTCAATTCAGAGAATTTAATCTAAACGGCAACACATTTTCATTTAAGGGGAGGACGTATAGCACCAACGATATTCGTCATATTGGATTCTATCGAGCAGTCACAACCCATAAGACCAACTTCATCGAAACGGGAAAAACTGAGCAGGCCAATATTTATCTTACGATGTCTGGAGGCCAAGAGGTCAAGATCTCTGTAGATGAGCAAGGCTTTTTCTTCAACAAAGACAAATCAGCACAAATCAAGACGGTCGTCGAGTTCTACTCATATTTATCTCATGTTACATTTGATCGCCGGGTCGAGTTTTATGAGTCGCAAATAAAAAGAAATGGCTATTTCGAATATGATAAGTGCTACTTCTATCCGCGTGACAAAATCGTGTTCAAAGGGCGTGACTTCGGACTGTCATCAACTTCATTTTTGCGTGGGTATGGCTACGTTGAGATGAGAAAGAAAGATTTTGGGATTCTCGACAAAATAAAGCGAGAAGTATCCCTTACGAAGATTCCACAATTCAGCACCGTAATCGACACGGATGTGATTTTTCATTTATTAGATGAACATTTCTCATTGAGGTGGGATTCGTAGCCAAGGAGCAATCTGTAATAGCGGATTTTGAAGGGGATATATGGATAAAAAAGACAACAAACGCGGATTTTCTGGACTCTCCGATCTGACCTCGGACACCCGGATTATCCCACAGGCACAACGCCAAACCAGCTTACACCCATCAGCACCTCAAAAGCCGCTGTTCGCCTTGCTGGAGCTGACCAAGTGACCAACTCTTCCTGCTCCATGGTCGAGCGTCCATGCCGGAGAGACCTGGGTCTGGGGAGATTTCTTCCTCACTTCCAGAAGAAACCGAAGACCGTTCTTGACTTCACCATGGAAATTCAGGGTAAGAAGGCCGAGTATCAGGGGATGACCTACCACTACGCCATGTCGGTTTTTTACCGTATCGACAGAAATCCTTACGGTCCATCCCACCGGCCGATTATGACTCTTCCCCTTGAGCAGGCCGATATTGGAATGCTGGCCAAAATGCTCGGCAGCGAAGCTGGCAAGCTCCTTCAAGCCGAGGGTGGCAGCAAAATGGGGCCGCTGATGATTGGCCTCTTCACCGGCGAGACACGATTGAACCTCGGTGAATATGAAGGCGACACAAGCCCACAGGTGGTCAAGCGGAGGTTGTTCGAGATCTTGGGTCGGCAGTTGGGAGTAAGCGGCCAGCCAAGATGATCGGCGATCTGGGGCAGGCTCACGGGCATCCGGATACAGGGCTGCCCGCCAAGAAGAAAAGCTCTGGATATACTCCGGTGATTATTTTTTGTATGGGCATTGGCGGCCTGGGCGCTTGGGGGTTGACGTTCATATGAGGAAGCTCGGCATGAAATTTATGTGCGAAACGGAAGGGGTTGATGCCCATGGCTGGTGATAACGATAAGGATAAAAAAGGATTCTCCGGGCTTTCAGACTTGGCGTCCGAGCTCAGTGGCATCGACGAGCCTTTAAAGCTCGAACCAAAAGCGGAGGCTAAGCCCCCGACCCCGAAGCAACCGCTCCAGACTCAACGGGAACCAGCCACGTCCGAACCCGAGCAGAAAACCACAAACTCTCCTCCACCCATCGAAACCGTGAACTCTGGCAAAAGCAGCAGTGGCTCGGGGGGTAAATGGATTCTTGGCATTATTGGGGTTGTTTTTGTGATCTGGCTGATTAACAATGGAAGTCAAAGCAACAAAACACCTTCATACAATCCGCCATCGTCGTCTCAGAGCTACAGCTACCCGCAGAGCAGCCCCGCTCCGGCAGTCCAAGCGCCAAGCGCGACCCAAAGCGTCGGACTGCAATATACAAAGCCTTCGGTCGGTACCAACAATGTGCTTTCCGTGCCGGAGATTCGCTGGTGCGTCCGGGAAGGCATTCGTATCGAGGCGATGAGAGACATTATTGATACAAATGAAGGTGTCGATGAATTCAACCGGATCGTTAATGATTACAACAGCCGCTGTGGGCGGTATCAGCATCGCCAAGGTTCCCGATCGCTAGCTGAACGAGATGTTGAATCCTACCGAACCCAAATCGTCGCGGAGGCCATTCGAGAGGCCAGACAGTTGGGCAGCCGCTCCTACCCAGCGGTATCCCCAGGCGTATCGAAGAGTAGCGCTCCCAAGAAGCCCCGCTCCCAATACACCAAAGAAGCTCAACAGCTCCTAACCGATCTCGGCTACGACCCTGGACCGGTGGATGGCGATTATGGTCGCCGGACTGCCGACGCGGTGAAGGCTTTTCAGCGCGACGCTGGCATCACCCAGGATGGCTGGATTGGCGAAGACTTATTGAGTACGCTTAGAAGAGCAAAAGCCGCTTATAAACCGCCCGTTTCCCAAACTAAAACTCAAAGCCAGACAAATCCGCAACATCGATCTAGCCTGACTCCTCCGAGAGTTGAATCGAGGCCAGTGCAGGAAACAAGAAGGTCGAGTGGAATCCCTGCGAACGCGCACATTGATTACACAGGGCGAAACTGGGTTTGCGACAGTGGCTATCGCCCGGAAGGTGATAAGTGTGTGAAATTTTATGTCCCCCCGAACGCAAGCGTCGATTACACCGGCCGTAAATGGGTTTGTGACAGCGGTTATCGGCAGGCGGAGAACGAATGCGTGAAATTCAAAGTTCCTGTAAACGCTAGTGTTGACTACACTGGTCGCAAGTGGGTTTGTGACAGTGGCTATCGCCCGGAAGGTGATAAGTGTGTGAAATTTTATGTCCCCCCGAACGCAAGCGTCGATTACACCGGCCGTAAATGGGTTTGTGACAGCGGTTATCGGCAGGTGGAGAACGAATGCGTGAAATTCAAAGTTCCTGTAAACGCTAGTGTTGACTACACCGGTCGCAAGTGGGTCTGTGACAGTGGCTATCGCCCGGAAGGTGATAAGTGTGTGAAATTTTATGTCCCCCCGAACGCAAGTGTCGATTACACCGGCCATAAATGGGTTTGTGACAGCGGATACCAACGCGTTGGTGATGAGTGCGTCTCGATTAGATAGTTTTTTGCACATGTTCTCGAAAGTACTAAAGCATTTTGCAATTCAAGGAATGCACTCCAGACATGTCTCATTATGGGAGAACAGATTATGACTTCTAAACCTGAAGGGGCCGGAGCCCGAGCCTGCTGGTTTGTCGGGTCCTCATACGGTGGAACTAATGATCAAACACCCCGTTTTCTGCAGCAAGGCATTTGGGAGAATGGTTATCAAGGCAAATACCTCGATGCGGTCAAGTCCATCCAGGTTGGGGACCGTATTTCAATCAAATCGTCCTATACGCGGAAACACGATCTGCCCTTTGATAACCGTGGCCAGACCGTTTCAGTCATGGCGATCAAAGCCATTGGCACGGTAAAAGAGAACCTCGGAGATGGCCGTACCTTAAAGGTTGACTGGAAACCCTTCGATCCGCCACGTGAGTGGTACTTCTATACCAATCGAAGCACGATCTGGCGCGTCTTGCCAGGGGACTGGACCACAGACGCCCTCATCGGATTTACGTTCGAGGAAAAGGCGCAGGACATCAACCGATTCCGAAACGCTCCCTATTGGCGGGAGCGTTTCGGCGATAGCGCCGTCGACAAACGCCGCTTCCACTGGACCCGGTTTTATGAGGCGGTGGCCGACAAGCTTCTCACTTTTAGAAACCGGCGTGACGAGCTGATTTCCCGAATTCACGCTATCGCCAAAAAAGTCGATTGCATGTCTATTCTCAATGACCAATACCAAGAAAGCGTGCCGGGAGGTCCTCTGAAAGACATCTGCCCATTTACGGTCATGGGCATATTCAACCGGGGGATTACTGATGCCAATCGCAAAACCATAGCGAGCGAACTGGCAAGCCTGCTTGGTGTGTCAGAGACTGTTCCCGAATCCTTTGAAGGAATTCCTGTTCTCAACAATCAGAGGACATGGTTTTTTGGCTACAGCTACAAACGACAACAAGATGACATTGACACACTCTGGGAAGCCTTCGCCCAGGCGATTGCTTTTGCGGAATCGGATGATGCTAATGCACGGTCGGCATTTGTCGCTGCCTACGACAACGCGACGCTGCGCTGGGGTGTCGGATGGAACCTTACCATGGGGCTCTACTGGATTCGCCCTTGGAATTTCCCGACGCTTGATGGCCAGTCCCAGCGTTACATCGGCAAAAAACTCAATATCCAGATAGGCATGAACGGCCCAAAGGGGCGTTGCAATGCGAGTGATTATCTGGTGGTGCTGGATACCCTCGAAGCTCGCTTTCAAGAGGACGCTTATCCAGTCCACTCCTTTCCGGAACTTTCCCTCGCGGCTTGGCTTTTTAAAGACAGCGGGACATCTGCCCATCCGAATGCGACAGACCCAGATGCGCAGGATGACGAAGTGTTTGAAGAAGAGGTTGCCCCAGATGAAGTTGATGCCGATTTAAAAAAGTTACTCCCAAAATTTGACTTATTAATGATCCCACTTTTGAGACTGTTAAGTGATGGGCGGGAGCAACTTGCGAGAGAAGTGTACCAGAAACTTAAGTCTGAAATGGGGCTGGAAAAATATGATGTCATCACCCTCGAATCTACAGGCCAGCCATTATTTGATAATCGTGCAGCTTGGGCAAAGTCTTACCTAAAGAAGGCTGAATTGGTTGATTTCCCCAGGAGAGGGTTCGTACAGATTTCCAAAAAAGGACTGGAATTGTTAAATCAGTCTCAATCAGAGTTGAATAACTACAAGCATTTTACTGATTTTTTTTCGACCTCAACTTCTATCTTGGATGGGTCTCGACCAATAGTTCCGTATTCAATAGATAACATTTTAACAGATGGTTGTTTTATCGTCCGAGAAAAACTCGAAAAGATTCTCAAGTGTCTTCGGACCAAGAAAAACCTGATCCTCCAGGGGCCGCCAGGAACTGGAAAGACCTGGCTGGCCAAAAGATTGGCATTTGCGTTGATAGGGCAACGCGATGACAGCAAGGTCCGAGCGGTTCAGTTTCACCCGAACCTTTCTTATGAGGACTTTATTCGTGGTTGGCGACCGGTTGGCGACGGAAAGCTTACACTGGTAGATGGACCTTTTGTGGAGATGATGAAGGCAGCCGCGAAAGATCCCATGTCAAGGCACGTCGTCGTCATTGAAGAAATCAACCGCGGAAACCCCGCACAGATTTTCGGCGAGATGTTGACGCTGCTCGAGGTGGATAAGCGAACGCCGAATGAAGCATTGGAGCTTTCCTACAAACGTTCGGATGATGAGCGAGTTTTTATTCCGGACAATCTATACGTCATCGGCACGATGAATATTGCAGACCGCTCTCTTGCGCTGGTCGATTTTGCGCTGCGTCGCCGTTTTGCCTTCATCGATCTGGAGCCCATCCTTGGTAAGCCTTGGCACGACTGGGTTCAATCCCAGTGCGGCATTGATTCAGAAATCCTCGTTGAGATTGAGAAGCGTCTCAATGCTCTGAACAACGACATCTCAGCTGATACCGGTCTCGGGCCTCAGTTCCGAGTGGGGCACAGCTATGTCACGCCTCCGTTCGATGTTCCGATTAGTGATGCTCGGGAATGGTTCCGCCAGGTCGTTGACACCGAGATCGGGCCGTTGCTCGATGAATACTGGTTCGATACGCTTGAAAAATCTCAGAAGGCCAGGAAGCTCCTGCTTGAAGGATTCTGATTATGGCCATTGCTGCTGCCAACTTGATGTCAGACGCCCATGAAGGGATTGGTCGTATTGGCCGCATCCCGGTGCGCAACCTTTGGCTGCTAATGCTGTATGCATCGGATCTCTTCCGGGTTCTCGAAAATAAAAACGTAGCCGTAGAGGATAACCCCGATGACATTCCGGATCTGGTCGCAGAAATGCTCTGTTATCAGGTCGAGCGCCGCATTCAACGGAACTTGAGTTATGGGTACCAATCCCGGGAAGCAGTTCTTGGTCGTGTGCGCGGGCGCATTGACTTGCTGAACACCGAAACACACCGACTACTTGATCGAGGGAAGGTAGCTTGCCGCTTCAACGAATTGACTGTCGATACTGCCCGAAACCGTTATATCCGAGCAGCGCTAGAGAAAATTTCCAAAATAGTCGACCGTGATGGACTGGTTCATCGATGCAGATCGTTGGCGGCAAGCTTAAGGCGTATTGGCGTAACCGGGGAGCGGCCAAGGCGTGGCGATGGGGCCATCGACCGCTTCGGCAGACACGATGCAAATGATCAGCCAATGGTTTCTGTGGCGCAGCTGGCCTTCAACCTTGCCTTGCCTACGGAATCCGCAGGCGCGAAAAATCTATCGTTACCTGACAGAGAAATTGCCTGGGTTAGGAAGCTTTACGAGAAAGGTCTTGCGGGATTTTACGATGTCGTACTTTCCAGGAAAGGATGGCGTGTTGACGCTGGCAAAACGATTGGCTGGCTGGTTGAAAACAAGAGTCCGGGCATCGATAAAATCCTCCCCTCCATGAGAACCGACATCATCCTTAACCATTCAGACGCGGGACGCCGCATCGTCATAGACACCAAGTTCAACTCCGTGGTAACACGTGGCTGGTATCGGGAAGAAACACTGCGAAGTGGATATATCTATCAGATTTACGCTTACTTGAGGTCCCAGGAAGGCAACGGCGACTCGCTCGCGGAGAGCGCCTCGGGACTGCTCCTTCACCCCTCAGTGGGCGATATGGTTAACGAGGCCGTTGAGATCCAGAACCATGAGATTCGATTTGCCACCGTTGATCTTGCAGCGACGGCAAAGGAAATCCGAGAACAGCTTTTGCAGGTTCTGGAACTTAGAGGACATCTTGATTAAGGTGATTAAATTTATAGGAGGAGTGAAGTCAGCCATATTCGAAAAGAATGCCGTATCCCATCCTTCTATCGGAATTCTGGGGACGTGGAACTTATTTCCAACCAGAAAATGCACCGGGTAAACCGGTGATTTTCATGTTCAGCCCCTAAGATTGCCAAATCGAAGATTATCATAAGAGCAACAAGTCCAAGGTTAGTCTTGCTACTATTCATTGGAAGTCAAAATATCTCCGATACGCCCCAGAATTTGAAACAAAATAGCGGAGACTTTTGCAATCACCGACCCGGTGAACTGCCCCCGGATCTGCCCGGCGCTGTCCTCGGTGTCGGGAAAACTGATTGCAAATTGCGCGACATGGGCCAACCTAGGAATGGATTTTTGCAATCAAAACCTTAATTGTCGGCAACCTGGCCAGCTGCTGTTTTATTCCACACAAGAGTTCTACCCCCTTGCCTTTTCAAGAAACATCGAATCAACTCCGCGGAAACGAAGCCTTCACCACCGGCAATTGATCCCATTTCGTTGTATACGCCCTGGAGAGGTATTCCCGCATGAACGTCCAAGACTTTTTAAAGCCGAAACTAACAAAAAAATGTGGTCGGCAAGTGAACGAACAAAACCCACAGCAAAAAGCACTCATTGGACATTTATCACACGGCACAAATTGATCTCTTCCATTATCTCTTTTCGCTTATATTACTCTTAAAAAATCCTTCTCAATTCCTCCCAATTTTTTTTTTACAACAACTCTTCATCACTTTCGTTAGTTACTTGGGTATTTTTTTGTATATTTTTATTATGAGAAGTTGTTGATAATAACCCTACAGTGACCAATCTAAGCAACGGCCGATTGGTCTCTTTTTTCTGGCAGAGAGGCCCCGAGAGAAAGCAGCATTTGCTCCATTCTTTCCATGCGCTCACTCATCTCTTTCATTTCCTGTCGTACTGAATCCATTTCTTCCTCCTTTATCACTGCATCATGAAATGCTCTAACGCTTGAAACCAGAGCTGCCCTAAAAACTGTTTTAGACTCCAGCACCTCAATGGTCATGTTCACCATTTCCTTGATGCTAATGACTTCATAGTCGTCGTTAAATTTATGTTTTTTTTCTTTTGTGCTATTTTCTGGAAACTGATCAACCTGCTGCGTCATACGTGCCTGAGCATATGGAATGCATGAAGCAGTACTGGTAGAGACTTGTCCTTTTTGCGTTGGCTCTTTTTCTTGCAGAATATTATCTCCAGGTGTTTCACCCTCTAGGCAACTCACAAAAGAACTAATAGACATTTCCCCAAGACTTGCAATTTTCTTGAGAATTTTGATCTTTGGCTCCCTATCTCCAGTCTCATACCCAGAGATTGTACTGGCGGCAAGCCCACCCAACAATTCACCAAACTCAGTTTGGTTTAGGCCAAGACTGTCCCTAATTCGTTTTATCCTCTTACCCATTTCTATATTGTTAAATTTCTCCATGCCGCAATCTTATACATTTTTTCGTATTTTGCAAATAATTTCGCAAAATACGTAAATACCTGTTTTCAATACCATGAACTTCCCGAAGAATGAAAATATGTTTATTATTGTTAGTTTTATTAAAATAAACATTGCATTATGTGAATAAATAATAAATAGTTTCGCAAAAATAGAAATACAGGAGGGGGCATGGGATTAGGTGAAAAAATAAAGTCTACCAGGAAAAATCAAGGGCTAACCCTTGGCAATCTGAGCTCAGCTATAGGGGTAGGTACCAGCACATTGTCAAAATACGAGAACCGTCGTGCTGATAAACATATCCCTTACCTGAATGATATGTGCAAAATTGCCGTGCACTTAAATGACATCACTCTTCTTACCGATCTTTGTTCTTCCTGCCCTGTCAGAAAAAATATCATTTCTCAGCAATACCCTGACCTGAAAAATTCCCATCACGATTTATCTGTTTTTGCATCGCGCATTTGCGAGGAGATGGTCGAAGCCATTAGGAACATTAGCCACCTTTCTGAACATTTTCCCGAAGCAAACCTTGCAGATCTGCTAAATCGCAAGAAAAAAGTTCTCGCCAACATGGATGAGGTTGTCGAGATCAAACAACGCATAGACCTTCTTGTATTTAAGTTGATCCTATCAGAAATTTTTACTCCAACAGACTTGCAAAAGGAACAACATAACAGGCAGCAAGAAGCATTAGCCGCTAATGACAACCAGCAACATAGCGACGACAGATGAATAGCGAGCAAGAGATATTGATTCGTTTAGATCGCATTGAGCAAGTCCTGACCAACTTGGCCAAAATGTCACTGCCGGAAGTTAATAACCAAGCCGATCGATTAATCCGGCTGGCTCGCATTGATCGAAATGCGGCAATAGAATCTGCAAAATCAGCATCACGTCAAGACACCTTGATAAGACAAAAGTTGAAGAAGGAGAAAAAATCTGCAACTATTTCAACCCCGCAGAGCAAGTCATGAAAATCACGCCCCCCCAGAGCATATCTGTAAACCAAGATAGACAAATCATCTGGCCACTAGCTCAATCCTGGGTGCACTCCCACAGGGTGTTGATATGGTGCATAGCCGCACCCTATTATCGGTATATGTCATGCGATACAAGTGACTTGGCCGGAGAGGCCAAGCTTGCTGTGTATCAGGTAATCTCGGTCTTAATCGAGCAAAACAAGGATTTGTCCTTAACGAGCAAGTATTTCCGTATAGTCTTTCGCACCAGATGTATCCAAATGGCCGCTGGTGTTGCCTTAGCTAACGAACAAGAGGCAGCCATGGCAATTCAAAAAGAACAATCCCCAGACCTGAATGGATCTTCTGATCTGGATGACTCTGTCATTGCCGAGGCATTGTCTGCACTAACTGATCGACAAAGGCTCGTTTCCCGGTGGATTCTTTCACAGCCAAAACCCGTCAGCTTTTACACGATTGCCAATCATTTTGGGATTCATATCCAATCGGTCAGAAGGATTTTATCAAATGCTATCAGGAGAATAGAGGGATATGGAAATCAAAGAATATGCGAAGACCTCTAAAATTCCGCTAAAAACACTACGCTGGATGGAAAGGATAAACACAACAAGCGACCCGCTCACGGATAACGATTTAATCGGCTTGAAATTGCTGGAAAAACTTTGGGGAATGCACGATTTTTTACGTCCGCAAATTACAAAAAAAGGCAAGAAAGACAAAGAGGCACTCTTTGACACTTGTGATCTGGAAACCAAATGGGAACGCTATGCGTATTCCAGATTCATGAACATGGAACCAGGCAAACGGCTTTCCATGAAAGTTCTGCTAACAGAGATTGAATTAACCTATCGGTTTAAGCTGTCAGATTTTGATATTAGAAAACTTTATCGGGTACGAAAGAGAGCCCATAGAGCCAAAGAAAGACAAGTGAAAACAGAGCAAAAGGAAGGGCAAAAAAAGGGCATGGCAATGTCAAATAATGACCTCGAAAAAAGTGAACAAGAAATTGCAAAATGACCACGAAAAGATGCGACAATCGCTCAAACGAATAAAAAGAAACGGTAGTTTCTTTAATGCGACAGGAATGATGACTCAAGCCAAAAAACAAGTTCAAAATATCATCCTGATTGTCGGAACATGTTTTATGCTCACCAGCCCTGCTTTTGGGCTTGAAATCCGTCAGGATTTTTACAACTATCCGCTTGTCATAAACACACCTGTAGAAATTCCAATCCATCAAACTTTCATCATTTCCAGGCAACCATCTTTTTACGCCAGACCAGAACGCCATAGACCAGAACGCCGTTCGTTCTCCGTGGTTTATTTTGACCTGGGCAGCGCCTGGTTATCCCCGGATGCCGGCAACAAGCTCCTGATGGAGTTACGCGAGTGTTGTGTCGCCTGTCCTCTGTATATCACCGGCTACACCTGTTCGATTGGAATCGAAAGCCAAAACCTGGAACTTTCCAGGTCCCGAGCCGAGGTTGTTGCCACAATGCTTCGGAGAAATGGTTACAAGGTGGCGTCAGCGGAAGGAAAAGGGATGATTTACGGAAGCACCTTAGAAAGCAACCGAAAGGTAGAGATACAACTGGCGAAATATTGATTCCGCGGGGTCAAAAATCAACGGTTGCCGCTTCCGGCATATTTCTCATCTTACCAGCAGTTATATTTTGCGACTCTGAGAGACAATCAGGTCCTTTCAATTAAAAATACAAGCTCATGCAACAACGCAAGGAGAAGTAATCATGAAAAAAGCAACTATTATTACCATCTCAACCGTTTTATTGCTCCAGACAGTCAGTGTCTTCGCAATGGTAACTCCGGCGGCTGGTTCGTTTGCCTATGATCTATACGATATTGCGGTAAATGAGATTTTGCTTGGCCCTATTGGATTTGTTGCTGGTGTCGCTTCTATGGCTTTTGCAGCCATTCTTGCTATCCGGCAGATGATTCTTCCCGCGGCAGGCGTTGTCCTTGGAGGTGCATTTCTGCTTTCCGCTGATACCGTTGTGCAGTCTGTCGGCGCTTTAATTATTTAACAATGAGGTTATCAAAGCAATGATCTCCAAAAAGTTTCCTCAATATCTATCTAAACCGTTTCAAGTGCTGTGGTTTGAGGTGGATGAGTTGGTCTTGTTCCTCTTCTTCCTTACCCTGTCATTGATCTACGGCAAGTTAATGTGGCTTGTCTTCCTGGTATCTCAGTATTCCTACACCAAAACCAAACGTTCTCAGGCACGGGGATTCTTGAAACATCTTCTCTACGTCTTTGGCATGGTCAAGATGAAAAACTATCCTGACTACTTCCAGCAGGAGTTTGGCGAGTGAAAGTAGATTTTTTTGTACAAAAATCAAGCAATTTATTCGGTGAAAACCGACTGCTTAAATTTGCTTTCGTGGTAATGGCTGTGGCCTTCTGCTTCAACTCACTTATGGTATATCGGGCTGTTAAATACCAGCGTGTTGTGCTGATTCCACCCACTATGACCGGCACGGTGGAATTTGTTCAGGGCAAGCCTACCGAGACTTACATCAAAGATATAAGCAGAAAGATTGTCAACCTGGCTACTACCTACTCCCCACCCACGGCCCGAGGGCAGTTTAATGATCTGCTCTCTCTCTACACCTCCGAAGCCTATCCCGAAGCCTCAAAAAGCTGGTACTCCTTGGCGGGTCGTATTGAAGAATCGCAGGTAAGTTCGACATTTTACATGGAGAAAATCACTATAAGAGAAGGCACTATCGAGATGTTTGGGAATTTAGTCCAGTATGCTGGAGACACAAAACTCGAAAAGGCCGCCAAAACCTTTGTGGTCGCTTATCGCATCCGTGATGGCCGTTTTGAGATTAGCGAGTTCAAGGAGAAGAATCTCAGAGCGGATAATGCCGAACTTAAAGCAGAAGCAGAAACAGAAGTGAAGCTCAATAAATTGGCAGAGGAAAAAATAAAGATGGACAAGCAAGCGGAGACGGAAACGAAATGAGGAAAATCTTACGGATAAGCCTGTGCTTGCTATTGGCTGGCGCCTCGGTGCAAGCAGAAGAAGCACCTGCTCCACCCGCTTCAGCTCATGTTGCGGATTTTATGGTGCAAACGAAACAAGAAGAACAAGCACCTGTTTTGGAAGAGCCGGCAAGTGAAAAAACATATGATCTGAAAGACCAGACCTCTATTCTTCCACCACAAGAAGAGCAATTCCCGGTTATGAGGGAGTCAAAACCCCTAAAACCTTCAACTACCAATTATCCTTCAGACAACCCTACGCATGTCAACTTCATTGCCCCTGAAATGCCAACCATCGTACAGTTGTCCAATCGTGACATCAACCGGATTGTCTGTTCTGGGTCGATGAGTGATTTGATTTTCTCGGAAGAAAAGGGCATTACCGGTCATTTTTCCGGCAATAGCGCCTTTATCAAATTCAAGGCCGAGGAGTTCAACGGACTGCTAACCTATGCTGAGACTCCCAGCGAGTTATTTATTGTCTGCAATGGGGCAGTTTATACCCTGATTGCGGAACCTCAAGAAATTTCATCTGTAACCCTGCATCTGGCCGCACCGGCAAAGGATGTTTTCCAAAAAAATATCGACCATTACAAAAACATGCCTTTGGAAAAACAGGTCTTGCAGATCATCAAGGAAGGTTACGAAGGCGGCTATCCATCCAGCTACAAGGTGTCAAATGTTGACACCCTGATTCCCTTGTGTGGTGATCTGAGCGTCAACCTGATGCAGACCGTGGATGTGGAAGGGGTAGGATTGCGGTTAAAGCAATTCAAGGTGGCCTCTACCAAGAAGGGTGAGACAATGGAATTGCAGGAGAAAACCTTTCTAGCACTTGATATCGGTGAATCCATCCTGGCCGTGGCAATAGAAGATCAGGTTCTGAACGCCGGCGAAGCGACCCGGGTGTTTGTGGTTGAAAAACGGGAGCAATCGCAATGACCCTGAAAGAAAAGTTCAACAACCTGACACCACAAAACAAAAAGGTTTTCGTCTGGTCGGTAGTCGGTCTCATTGTTCTGGTAATCGCTGTTACTGGTTACAATTCCCGCGCTAAAAAAAAGGTAAGTGTTGCGGGGACAGAAAAAAACAGGACCATTTACCTGGACCCTGACATGATTGAAAAGACCATGCTCAAGGAACAGGGGCGGCAGATTGATGCTCTGAAAAAGGGCATGACCGATCTGACAAAAAGCCAGACCGATTTTTTGGCTATGCAAGAGAAGAAAAACAAAGATGCGGAAAGTATGAAATTACTTATCCCCACGCCTGAACAATTATCTCAGGGAAAACCTATACCTATACCTGCATTAGATGCAAATGGAAAACAAGTTCTTGATGAACAGGGAATGCCTGCATTTTACAATACGCAACCATCATCAAGTGTTCGTAATTTGGGTCCCTCGCCTCAAGTGAGTGGCCGTGGCCGTGGAAACCAGAAGCAGGAAAAGAAGATCGTCGGCAAGATTTCAGTGATTTCAAACCAGGCAGCTGCTCTTCCCCAAGATGACGTTAAAAAAAAAGGCCGGACGGTCTATCTCCCTCCTTCTTTCATGGAGGCGAGACTTTTGACAGGTTTCGATGCTGCTACTTCGAGCGGTGCCAAGGGGGGCAACTCCGAACCTCTTTTGCTCCGTATCCAGACCCCGGCAGTGCTGCCAAATGACATTAAGGCCAACCTGGCCGGCTGTTTCGTTATAGCCGAGGCCGTTGGCAGGTTGGACAAAGAACGGGCTGATGTTCGCCTGGTCTCATTGTCTTGTCTATCCAACGAAGGCAGTGCCATTATTGATACCCCGATCAAAGGTTTTGTAACTGATTCTGACTCCAAGGTTGGCCTATCCGGACGAGTAGTTTCCCGGATGGGCGCTGCAACTGCCAGGGCGATCATAGCCGGATTTTTTGGCGGGGCCGGCGACGCGTTAAAAGCGGCGGCCACCACAAACTCAACATCTGTCCTGGGAACAACCAACACTATTGAACCAACGCAGATCGGGAAGTATGCCGTTGGTGGCGGACTATCAGAGGGAGCAACCACCCTGCGAGATTTTTACATGAATTTAGCAAAGCAGACGACACCGGTAATCGAAGTGGCTGCTACCAAGAAAATTACTGTCATTGTCTCGGAAGGAAAAGAGCTGGAGATTAAAGACAACAAAAGAGACGAATCGTTATGAAATTAAAATATGTCATTCTGCCATTATTATTGCTTCCGTTGCTTCTGTCAGGTTGTGGCGGGTTAGGAAAAGTTGTCAACCCCTATGAGGAAAATTTCAAATGCCGCACAAGAGATGATGCCGGTAAGTGTATTGATACGCCATCCGCCTACAAGGAGGCCAGGTTCCCCGATGCTGATCATGCAAGCGAGACAAGCTGCACAAACGCCAATGGTGACACTATTCCCTGTCCTGGAGCAACCAACGAATCCAAGACCTGTACCGATATTGACAGCACAGCAATCCCCTGCCCACCGGCAGGGACCGATGGGTTTAGTATCATTGTAACCAAAGTTTCAAAGACCAACATCAACCAGCTAACTGCTCAAAATAGCCGTTACAAGGCACTCACGGAACTCCTGGAGGAACCGGACAGGCCGATGCTGGAACCACCCAAGATCATGCGGGTACTGATGCTGCCGTACAAAGGAGAGAACGACGAACTGTTTATGACTCGCTATATCTATTTGAAGCTGAAAGAATCTCAATGGGTACTGACAGATATAAGTGAAAAGTCAAAGGCAGTACAATGATTGACTTTTTCCAAAGGCTTCTTTACGGCAATACTGAATACCTGAAACACAGCGATCTTGCCAAGTTGACCAGGCGGCATCCATTTTCTGCCTTCCTGAACTATATCGCTTATGACCAGGAGCATGAAATCTATGTGAACCAGGACAGCACCTTTGGGATGATATGGGAGTGTTCCCCGCTTACCTACGCAGGGGAAAAGGCCATGAACTCACTTGAGGGTATTTTCAGGGCGGGGATGCCTTATGGCACTATTATTCAGTTTATTTTACATGCTGATTCCCACATAGAACCAATCATAGATGCGTATCGAAAGAGTCGAACCAGAACAGAACCAATAATTGTCACCAATACCGAAAGAGTTACGGAATTTTTACTCGAAGGGAAAAAGGGGCTGGAGGCATGTAGCTTTATTCCAGTCAGAAATTTCCGGCTGTTTGTAGCGGTTAAAGTCCCTGGGGATGCGTCTGGTATGCCAGAGCCAGACGAATTGGGTGATAAAAAGAAGATTGGACCGTTAATCGACATCAGGCGGCAGATCAATGAGACATTGAGAGCGGCGCAGCTTTACCCCAGGAATATGCCACCAGGCAACCTTATGGAATGGATGCGGCGGTTATTCAATACCTACCCCAAGGATTATCCAGAGCATAACTTCAATTCCTACAGCCCTGATATTCCAATTCTAAAACAGATTATCAATGCGGATATCGTTATCAAGGAAGGTAGCGATTATATTCAGGCTGGAGATAAATACTGGTGTTGCACGACCCCCAAGAGCTTTCCCAAAGAAGTTGACCCGATGCAGACCAACTCTCTGTTTGGCGGGATATGGGGCATTATCTCGGATGCTGACCAGATCAAGACTGATTTTCTCTATTGCTTCAATATCGTCTTTCAGAAGGGGATAGATGTAACAATCCACGCAAAAACCAATCTGATGCTCAATCAGAAAGGGGTTGGTTCATTATCTACCCTGCTTTACCGTAAACAAGCAGAACACATAGAGGCCGCAGATGATCTGGAACATGGTGTCAAATTCCTCAAGATCATTCCCATTTTATGGGTGTTTTCGGACGATGTAGAAAATACCAGAGATTCATGTACCAGGGTCAGACGGTTGTGGGAGAATAACGGCTATGTGATGCAACGAGACAACATGGTTCTGAAAATCCTGTTTATCTCGTCTTTTCCTCTTTGTCTATACGCTGACGGTAAGAACATAGAAAATCTGGAGCGTGATTTTACCGCATCAGTACCTTCAATCACCCCATTGCTGCCAGTTCAGGGCGATTTTGTTGGTTCCGGCGGCATTCCGAATATGATCTTCACTGGCCGGAAAGGGCAGTTGGTTTCGTTGGACTTTTTCGCAAAAGGGGCAACCAACTTTAATTGCTTTTGCTGCGCCACATCTGGTTCCGGCAAGTCATTTCTGGTCAACTTCATAGCCTTTAATTATTACGCTTGCGGTTCCATAATCCGCATCATTGATATTGGTGGTTCCTACAAAAAAATGGCTGATATGCTGGGTGCAAGGTATCTGGATTTCAGTCCTGATTCGGAGATCTGCCTTAATCCCTTCACAAATATTATAGAGCCGGAGGAAGAATTATCTGCGATTGCAACCGTATTCGCGCAAATGGCCTACGCCAATGCGAAAACAGGATGCGATGATGTAGAGGAAATAAATTTATTTTATTGGGCGGTAAATTGGGCATGGCATCAAAAAGGACAGGATGCTGATGCAAATACGGTCGTGGAATTTATGAAAGTATTTCCTCATGGCCCCGGCATGGAACATTATAAAGGATCTGATGCCAACATGGAATTGATTGCGAAAGCCAGAAAATTAGGCTTTCTCTTGATGAATTACACATCGTATGGCTTTTACGGGAAATTCTTTTGCGGCCCCAGCACCTTTGATATTCGACATGATGAGTTTGTTGTACTTGAGTTGGAAAACCTGAAGGTAAAACCTGATTTATACAAGGTTGTCACCATGCTCATTATCAATGCCGTGACTCAAGACCTTTACCTTTCAGATCGGTCACGGCATCGGCTGATTATTTTCGATGAAGCATGGCAGTTTCTGGATAAGTCCTCAATGCTGGCTCCGGTTGTCAACGAAGGCTACCGCAGGGCCAGGAAATACTCCGGTAGTTTCATGATTATCACCCAATCTATTCTTGATCTGGACCAATTTGGTGAAGTTGGAACTGTAATCAAAGACAACTCGGCCTTCAAAATCTTTTTGGAATCTCCTGCTTTTGATAAGGCGAAAAACCTGAAATTGATTGATTACGATGATTTCTCAATGAAGCTCCTGAAAAGTATCAAATCCAACCCTCCATACTACTCAGAAATCTTCTTTGACACGCCCTTTGGAATTGGCCCGGCTCGTTTGATAGTAAACGATTACGCCTATTTTATTTACACCTCCAAGGCTTCTGAAATCGCCATGATCGAAAAGCGAGTTAAATCCGGCATGACCTATCACGAGGCCATCCTGGAAATGGTCGAGTTGCGCAAAAATGGGCAACTGTAAGTTTGTTATTCTTATTCTAGGCCTTCTGCTGGCCTCTCCTGCATATGGAAAGAATCTTGGCGCCATCGGAATGACCTATCCCGTAGTGGAGCCGGACCTGATTGAAGAGATCAAGGCCGGTATTGACTATGAAAAGCTGGCAAAGGTCATGGAGGAACATAGGCAGAACTACAAAGCAAAAGACATCCATGCCCTGCCTGCAGCCAAGAGAGATCGGACGTTTTTCGTCGATATGACCTACACCTTAAATCACGACATCCCTGGTGAAATTGGGGAGATCATGTACCCGCGAGGCCTTACCTGGAACCCTTTGGATTATGTCTCTCTACCCGATGGATTGGTGGTCATCAATAGCGAGGACGCAAAGCAAGTGGAGTGGTTTGAGATGTCACCCTATTACAAGAATCGGCAAATCAAATTGCTGATTTCCGCAGGATTCGCCGCCCCCTTGATAAAGCAATTACAACGGCCGGTCTTTTATCTGACCAAAACCATAGCTGATCGTCTGCAATTAGCCGCTGCTCCTTGCGTGATTACCCAGAATGGAAAAATGATGATGGTGCAGGAGGTAAAGATTGATGAATAAATTGATGAATAAATACCTGTTGGCCTCAGTGCTTTTGCTTTCTGCGCCCCCAGCCTTTGCTGGCATCCTTAAATCAGGCGATACGTGGAACCCCGTTACGGATATAAACTGGGATGATATGGATTTTAAGTTTTTAGGGATTTGTATATGCCCCAGGCCCCCACCAGAGTTTTTCGAGATGGGTGTAATATACGAATATTGGGACCCGTCTTTATTCATAGATACGGTTTCAGTGGCAAATTATTCTCCGTTTACGGGGTCTGGTGGAGACGCCGAGGGTTCAATTGATGACATATTAGGCGGAAAGAATAAGAGTTCCGATGCTGTATCTATTGCCGATGAATCAACTTTCTTCCAGGCACATGCGTTTATTTTTTCGATGCTGGATGGGACCCCGTGTGAAAATAACGATGTTGGTGCATGGTGGTCTGAATTTGATGCAATGTGGCAGAACGATGAGCTTGTAGCCACTATCACTCCCGAAGCTGCATTATTCGCCAATAAAGAAATGCAGTTGCTTTGTATGTCAGATGCGTTAGCCGTAAATGGTGGATTCCCACTCGACGCGATGCCCTGGTGTATTGGGAGCAGCGGGTCAACCTATCCCGTAAGCGGCCATGTGGACAACGACAATATTGTTCAGGCCAGTAATACGGCAGCGTCACGGCTGATCTTCAAGCTGAACCGTCTGTTCATGCTTTGCGACCCGTATGCTCTTTGTGGCTGCACATTCACTCCAGTCTGGACAAAGAGCCATTACCAGATGCATACGGCCAGGCCCGATCTTCGGAGCACATACCCTATCGGCAAAGCAGCCAAGTTCTATGATAGCGGCCTCAATCCCCCCATTCGAGGAATGAAGGGGTCAAATGATGAATTTCTCTGGGTGGTATTCAGGAAGGTACGTTGTTGCACTTGCTGTGAATGATATGCGAAGACAAATTTTTATCATCATGCTGGCCGGATTGGTTGTCGGCTTATCGGCCTTATCGATGCAAGGCGCTGAAAGCTCTTGTTCTTGTTCTGATAAGACTGTCCCTGCTTTGCCGCCGGCTCTCTTGGAAAAGGCCAGGAAACAGACTGTAATTGACGACGAAGCAACCAGAAAAGCTATGGATACGGCCAGAGAACTGGCTAAGACCATAACCATCCCTGAAAACAAGCATAGCGAAGCAGGGAAAAAGGCCGCTGAAGAGACGAATGCCGTTTATCGTTCCAAGGAATTTCAGGACAAGGTGAAATGTTACGAACAAGGACAGGCAGACCTTATACCAAGGGCAAAGAAAGAGATAAGGGAGCAGGTCAAAGGCATCCTTGCTGGTTCTGAAAAGATTTATCTTTTCCTGTCCAGTTCCATCCCAGAGGCATCGTTTCAGAGGTACATGGCCTATCTCGAAGGAGTGCCGGAAATTGTGCCGGTTATGAAGGGAATGGTAGGCGGTCTGGGTAAAGAGAACACAAAAGAAAAAGTAAAATGGTGGAGCAAGGTTCTGAAAAAAGATACCACCTGCGAAAATACACAGGAGCAGCCATGTGACCTGATTAAACCGGCTGTTTCGATCAAACCCGCCCTCTTTAAGCAGTACAGCATCACCGAAGTTCCAGCCCTCATCTATGACCGCGGCGATGAAGTTTTTCAGCTTCAAGGCGATGTGGGCATCGTTACCCTCCTGGAAAAAGTTAATTTAGAAGCCAAAAGCCCAAGTTTAACCGCTTTGATAACCAAGGTCAGGGGAAACCGATGCGGCAGTTTGAATTCAGGTACGTGTAATGAAATGTAAGCCAATAAAAATTACTCTTAGGGAAAATGACGGATCTTCTGAAGCCGCTGGAAAGACCGTTGTTTCTCGCACCAACATAGAAAAACAAATGGACGGCTTTCAGCGAAAAGCCTATTTGCACCGAAAAGGAATTGACCCAAACAAACTGTTTCAACTTGATAATATTTTTCCTGAAACCATGGGCAAGCGCAGCGACTTGCGGCACATCCCCAATGACTACGCTCGATCATCACTGTTCACGGCCACGAACAAGAACCAACCACGCAAAACCTTGATGCGTAAACAGCTGTTTCACTATAACGAATATGTGTCGATTATCTACACTGGTATTGAGCTACGAGCCGAGGACGATGAAATCGTGTGGCTGCAAATTCTCAAATACGGCCAGGGAATACCACTTGGTGAAACATTTGAATTTTCAATTAAAGACTTGGTGCGGGATGTTGGTTGGTCAAAAAGCGGCCGCAATTATGACAGGGTGCGGGATTGCATTTCACGGCTCAGGGCCAATGATGTTTTAGCCTTGAACGCCAAGGCTTATGGGAGAAGTGGATCCATTTGTCTCATTGGTAATTATGAAGCAACCAATGATGAGGAAGGCAAGCCGACAACATACCGTACCTGGCTTGACCCTAACTTGATTTTGCTTTTTGCCGGTAAGAATTTTACAAGCCACTCATGGGAAATCTTCCGTAAGTTGTCGCCTGTAACTCGCTGCCTTGCCAATTATATCGAAAGCCACAAGCATCCATATCCGCTTAATCTTAAGACATTCCAGCAAATGTGTGGTTCACAAGATTCCAGTACTACGAGTTGGCGGCAGACGGTCAAAAAAGCCTGTGCCGAATTGCAGAAAGTCAAAATTACCGAGATAGCAATGCTCACTGACGATGATAAAATTTGCTGTATTCGACATGAAGATCATGACAAAGTACCTACTCCTTTACCGTAATACCGTGTCGTATGACCTACGGTGTTTTTGGAAAACCGTGTCGTATGACCTACGTATTTTCATGAAATTGTGTCGTATGACCTATGGTCGTGTCGTATGACCTACGGTATTTTTGTAAAACGTAGGTCATACGACACGGTTTTTCTTGTTTTTAGTGTCAAATTGAGACCATTTCCAGAAATTCATGTTGCGGGCTAAAAAAATTGTGTCGTATGACCTACGGTTTTTCATGAAATCGTGTCGTATGACCTACGGTTTGGAAAGAAAACCTGTCAAATCGTGTCGTATGACCTACGTTTTCGTGTCGGATGACCTATGTTTTCGTGTTGTATGACCTACGTTTTCGTGTCGTATGACCTATGATCACTTTTTGCAACTCGTTGATTTACTGATGAAAAAAGGCAATTTTTTGAGTCGCTAACTATTTTTTTAACTATATATTTAACTATTCTTTTAACCCACGCGTGCGATGTTGACGAAATTTTTTGGAAAAAAATATGTGATTACCACCGACTTTCAGCCAACTTCAACAATTTAGTGGGTCTGGGCAAAGTATGCACAGCTGCATGAGCCAAGCTTGGTACCATTTTACCCAACTCAAAACGGCGGTTGAATCGGTAACAAAATTCAGCAAGATAACGGGGTATATGTTTTTCACTGATTGCATGATAACTGCCACGGATGGCATTTTTGACGTTGCCAAGCATGGTGTTCACCCATTTGAACTCTTTGATCTCAACACTGTCATGACCGCCTCCCGTGATAATACGCTGATGAACATAACCTGCTTTCTTGATTCCTGTGAAACAACAAAACCCATCAGTGACAACAATACTGTCAGGCGCCAGGTGTTTCTCGGCCCATTGAAAAATTTCTTGTTTAGAGAATTTCTTCACCTGACTGAAACGCATTTGCAGAGGATGACCTTCTTCGTCAGTGGCAACAGCAGCAATAAAAGGTGTTTTCCCGGATGCTCCGCGTCCTCTTTTGCCGCCTCTGCTTTTGCCACCAAGATAGGAATCGTCGATTTGGATGAAACCGTATAGCGGCGTTGCATCATCTTGTTTTTTCATGACATGTTGCAACTTGTGCTTTACGCGCAGAGCGGCATTAGCTGAAACCCCAATAGTTCTCGAAAGATTGAGTGAGGATATGCCATCTTTTGATTGGGTGATAAGATAAATAGCAAGGAACCAGATATTGAGCGGCAATTTTGTATTGTCGAAAATGGTTCCACTTGTCACAGATGTTTGGCGGTGGCAACGCTTGCACTGATAGACTTTACGGGTGCTGATTTCACAATAACAGGTATGGCCACACTCAGGGCAGACAAATCCCAGCGGCCACCTCATGTTAAAGAGAATCTGACGACATTTCTCGGCACTGCCGTATTTGGAAAAAAACTGAGTCAAACTCAAACCTTTTTGAAACTGAATTGGATTTTTTGCCATGGCCCTCTCCTTCAATTAAATGAATCCATTTGAAGGAGTATGCCATGGTAGATAGGACAAATAACGTCCTACCAGTTAAAAAACTGAAACTTAGTGGTAATCACAAAAAAATATGACAGAAGAAAAACCAACAGCTCCTGGTGAAGAAAAAGCATTAACAGCAGAAGCAAAAGCACCAGTGGCAGAAACCCACAAAACAACTCCTGGCTATCTGGAAATAATTGTCATCACGATTCTGATCGTTGGTGGTGCGCTCTGGGGATACGACCACTTCATGGCCCAGAAGCTTTTGACCTTTGACCTCACGGGCTATCTACGGGAGCAAACGGCTTTGGTAAAAGCAGGTGAAATGACGGAAGAGCAATTCAAGTCAAACTTGGACAGGACAGAAGCTATTCTCAATGCAGAGGCAGAAAAGAGCAGGCATGTCATACTTTTAAAAGAAGTAGTGATACGAAATGGTAATGAGATTTCTCCTAAATAGCCGGTTGGCCCGCTTTCTCTTCCGGTTGACTCACCGGGAAAAGACCGGGGCAATGGTTTTTGTGGCTGCCTTGTTGCTGGGGGCATCCCTCCCCGGACGACTCATTGTCGCACTCAGCGATTCACTCGACCATCGGCTTTTTTTCATGACAGAATTTAATCGGGATCAAATCAAAAACGGGGATTATCTCGTTTTTCAAGGCAACAGAGAAGAAGTGGAAAAATATGTCAAGCCTATGTTGAACAAAAAACTCGATAAGCTGATAAAAAAAGTGGGCTGCGCTCCCGGGGAAGTGCTTACCAGTGATGCCGAAGGGCAATTTTTTTGTCAGGGTGTTTTTATCGGCAAGGCGTTGGAGGCTGACAGCCTCAAGCGCCCTTTGCCTCAATTTCAATATTCAGGGATTGTGCCAGAAAAAAACTTCTTCATGATCGGCACCAACCCCCGCAGTTACGACAGCAGGTATTTCGGATTCGTCCACGCAGACCTGATGCTCCATAAGGCGCTGCCGTTATGGTAGTTCTGATGGCGAGAAAAACGGCCGGACAAGCCCAAGGCTGCATTATTACACCTTTGGATATAGTGAAGCGTAGGATTCTGTTAAAATTCAATCCTGAGCCAAAGAACGGTTTTCTTAGCGTAGCTGGATTTAGTATCTGGCTGTGTTGCTGGCTTTTGGCCGTCACCATGACGACAAAGGCCCTGGCTGAAGATGTTTCTTTGCCGCAACCAGCTTTCTACGAAACCGCCAAGGAAGGATGGTTCTGGTATAAAGACCCACCTCCGGATGAAAAGTTCAAAGAACCACTCAACCTGCAAAATGCAACCATAACACGAGAGGCCGGGCCAAAGGTATTCGAGTCCATAAATCCGTCGATGGACAAGTACACCATCGACGACATCTGGAATTTACATCCAGACGAATTTCAAGGGCTGTTGAATGGAGTGCAGAAAAAAGCAGTACAAACCCCGAATGAGAAGAACATCCTGGAATATCTGATTTTGCAGGATGTAGCTCGCCGGAAGGCTCTGGCTTATGCCAATGCCACAAAATTCGTCGTTCAAAAATACAGTGATAAATTCAATATCAATCAGGTTTATCCGACAACAACACCTGGTATATCGGCCAGGGTACAGGAACAACAAAAGGAAATATACAGCACCATAACGGCTGCTCGTGAAAATCATGCCTTGCTGTTTTTTGTAAGCCATGGCTGCGGATTCTGTGACAAGCAAACGGCAATACTTACTTATTTCGTGGAAAAATACGGCTGGCAGATCAAACTCATTGATATCGACCAAGAAACAACTTTGGCGGCTCGGTTTAACATCACTACCACTCCAACCTTGATCCTCATCAAAGACGGGACAGAACAAGCCATGCCGATATCAGTCGGGGTAGTGGCCCAATCGGAACTGGAGCGGAAACTGTATCAGGCCATCCGCTATCTGGGCGGGGAAACGAACATAAATACCTTCCAGACGTATGATTATCAGAAAGGCGGCGCACTTGACCCTGGTGCAATTTTAGAGACAGAAGAACAGCCCTGGAGGGCAAGATAATGAAAAAGATGATCTTCGCTTTATCCATGAGTTTGATATGTCCGATTTCAGTCCAAGTTGCTCACGCTGGTTGGGTGGATGATTGGTTGCAACAGAGCAACTCAACTCAATCCGGCTATTTTGAAGGGCAACAGCGAGGATATTATTCCGCTGGCAGTTTTTCCGGTCGTTGGAAAAGTACCGCCGATTATCCGGTAACTCTCGAAACGCCAAAAGTAAAGAGCGGCTGCGGTGGTATTGATGTGTTTTTGGGCGGTTTTTCGTTTATGGATTCTGATTATCTGGTGGATAAGCTCCAACACATCTTGTCAAATGCCGCAGGGGTGGCCTTCGACCTCGGACTTAAAACTCTCTGTGAGCAATGCTCCAACACGATTAAAAACTTTGAATCCATGTCTGATGCTCTTAACCAGATGCAGATTGACGAATGTGCAGCAGCTAAGACAATGGTTGGGATAGTAGCTGACAAGGATGGTTTTCATTCCGGTGAAGACATGAAGGAAAGACTCGGTACCGCGGTCAAGGAAAACAAATTAGTCAGTGGTGTATCGGAAATGTGGACTGACCTGACAACAGCGGAACAGGCCAGCGGCGGCGCTGTTTCATCTGGTGATGTATCCGCTGTAACCTCGGGATGTAACGCAGATGTGCAAGATTTGTTTTTAAACGGCGATTCGCTGCTCGAAAATGTCGGAAACAGGATGAGCATACCTATGTCTCATATTGATCTCATTCGTGGTCTGGTTGGTGATCTCAAATTGTCTGGACCGGCTGAGGCATATAAAATTACTTACATGCTGCCATGTTCAGAAAATAATACTGATTCAATCAAATCCATTGCCAATGGTGATATTTACATTAAAAACTCTGCCGGCCAATGTACGCAGGTTACTGATGGCAATAGGGATATGGGAGCGTATGTGAGAACTCAGTTGAATAGTATAGCCGGCAAAATACGCAACAAAGGCACATATACAGCGGCAGAACGGGATTTTATGGACTCAAATCCGTTATCAACATTGCCTATTCTCAAAAGTGCCGTTGGCACCAATACGGACGGTGCAACCATAAGCGGCCTGGCCGACATAACCGCCGCTGCTTACAGCCTGCAAATGATGTCGGATTTGTATGTTCGGGCGGAAATGATTGCCAGAAAAGCCAGAGAAGTGTTGGAGAAAAAGGCTTCGGGGTCAAGTGGTGGACCAGACACTTGTGCCGCGGTTATCTTTGCAGAAAATGCCGGTCAAGACCTTTCCCTCATGTTGTCGAAAATCCAACAGTTGAAAGAAGGGGCCAAAGCCAGTTATATCGCCTCGACATCAGAAATGAACGCAATTTTAAGCTATCTGGAACATATGCAGGACCTTGAAAGCAAGATGAACCAAGAAGTTACCCGTAGGTTCGGGAAAGATGTAGTCGCAAGGATTCAATAATCTAACCTCGACACAAACGGGACTCTGTTCAGTACCGCCCTTGGGTATAAGCGCCTTCACGACATTCTTTTTGAAAACAAGAAAAGAATTTCTAAGGTCCACTTCAGTTCTAAAAAATGTAATCAAAGGAGAAGGGAATTATGAAAAAAACAATTTGTCTATTTTTAACTTTAGCATTCGCAGTTCCCATCCTTAGTTTTGCGGCAACTCCGAATTTTCAGAAAGGGCAAACTACAGCCCCACAGATGCAACAGTATTTTGAAGGTCGAAAGGCTGAATATAATCAATACCTGGTTGCCTTAGCGGCATACAATCTGGCTCTCGCGGAACAACAAGCATGGGACAACCAAAAAAATCGAGAAGATCAGGCGCAACAACGAACACAGGCTCGACTGCAAGCTGCTATAGATCAAACATCCCAGAAATGCTCACTATACCTAGACCCAAAGGAACGAGAGGCATGTTACCAAGCAGTGATAGACATGAAAAACCAGATGTACGCACAAGCCGCGGACTATGCAGCATACCGACGAGTCCAAGATTTGACAAGGCCAGTTGTGGGGCCGAAACCAACCTTCTACGATAATACCGCCGAACTCGACAAGGCATATATTTTTGATGAAAATCAGGTGTTGCAAGAGAAGCTTAATGTCGTTGGTGAAAGAAATATGACAGACGAACAAGGCAATAAAATTAATAATGAAGAGGATGTCAGGGACTTCTATGAGCGTAATTACGGTGGAAACTAACCACTTTTAGAAAAGTATTCAGCTATTACAACAAGAGTTGAAACCCCAGGGGAAAGAGGGATTACTGAATAGAAACCAATGGAAAAAACTACTATCAAATTCCCTGCCATTTTGTGCCTGGTATTTCTGCTTGCAGCCATATTCTATGCCGCTCCTGCCTATGCTATGGACATGGAATACTATACCTACGGTGGTTTTGGCCCGATTACGCAAGCCTTTACCCGACTGGCCCTGATCTTCAGTGATGCTGGATATATAGGTTTGTTTACAGTGGTTACGGTTTTAGGTTTTCTTGCCGGGGCCATATCTTGGCTTGTCCAGGCAGCTAATGGCAGGCAAGCCACCCCGTTAAGCTGGGCCTTACCTATTTTCTTCGGGATAATTCTCTATTTTGGCCTGTTTGTTCCCAAGGGGAATATCACTGTTTATGATCCAACACTCAATAGATTTATGATTATTGGAGGAATCCCTGATGCTGTTGTCTTTACAGCCGGTGCACTAAACAAAATTGAAAGAGGGCTGGTTGATATTATTGATACAGCCGCAGCTCTCGATTCAGAATACTCCAGAGGTGCTGGTGGCATAGGTTTCAAAACTTTGGAGTCGGTAAGAAACTCATACATCAAAGACAATCATCTCAGAACAAGCCTGATACGCTATACCAAGGATTGTGTGACTTTTGAACTGATGCGGCCTGGAACAACTTTGTCTCTTGATACTCTCCGCAATGGCACCACTGATTTTTTAACCGAACTTGACAAGGCTCAAAGCCCTGCAATCTTTACAGTTTATTATGATGCGATTGAACCGGCTGGTGTAACAAAAACCTGCACCCAAGCATGGGATCTCATCCGGCCAATTTTTCAAAATCCCAATAGTTATGCGGAAGCGATCAGTAAAACATGCGGCAAGGCTTCTTTTGATTCCAGCAATCTTCTTGAACATACTACCTGTACCGACCTTATAACCAGCACCCTGAAATTCACCACGGGTAATAATGTCACACCAGAGAAGCTCATCCAGCAACGACAAATTTCAGAAATTCTTTATACTTTCTACTATCAGGAAGATGTAGAAACAGCAATGCTCATGGAGGCAAACCGGAAGATCACCTCTCAAGGTGTTGGTGTTGGTATTGCCATGAACGAGTGGATACCAATTATCAAGTCGATCATGACCGCTATTGCCATTGGCATGATTCCGTTCCTTGCCTTATTCTTGCCAACTCCTGTATTCGGGAAAGCGCTGTCAGCCATGTTCGGCTTTTTCTGTTTCCTGACCATCTGGGGCATCACTGATGCAGTGATTCATACTGCGGCAATGGATTACGCAAAATATGCCTTTGAAGAGATGCGCCAGTCATCTTTAGGTGTTTATTCGATGGCTGCTTTTCCTGCATTGTCTGAAAAGATGCTGAGCATGTTCGGCATTATCCGCTCGTCGGGTATCATGCTGGCAAGTGTCTTCACCATGATGCTGATTAAATTCGGTGGTCATGCCCTGGCAATGATGGCCGGGAGCTTGAGCGGCGCCGTGAGTGGCGCGGGAGGACAGGCCGGGTCATTGTTGACTCCGGAGGGCACCTCGGCGGCCATGAGCCAGCAGCTTAAAGCTTCAGGAAATTTGGAAGGAATGCCACAGCATAGGTTTTCCAACATGGCCTCGTCGGAGGCTTTCAATAGTATCCATAGTTCGGTTGGTAATTACAACGCCTCTATGAACGCCAGGAAAGCATTAGAAAAATCAGGGCAAATCCCACCAGGGACTTCGGATGCTGACTATGCAGAGATGAAGCAGGGCTTTAACCAACAGGCAGGAACAGCAGCCGGGCAAGCATCGGTTTCTCTTGGCCCTGACGGACAAGCGACTCAGGGCAAAACGAATACTGTCATGCCGAGCGGTTCCACTCTGGCAGGTACAACCCTCGGGGCTGGTGGGGCTGGTGTGGAGATTCTTAACGGCGCATGGGGTAAGGGTAGTTTTAATTCGGACGGTCATGGCGGCACCAATCTCACATCTGCCCAAATAAATGGGATGTCTCCCATGGCTCTTTCAGAACAGAACGTACATATCAATACAGAAAAGGCATCTCATGCCCTTGGTACAAATGAGAGTTGGGATAAGATGAGAAGCCAGCTACAAACTGATGGTCATACCAGCGGCGAATCCCGTGCCTATGGTCAAAAGCTGAGTAATTCCGAAGCCTCTGGTTGGGAGAGGGCTCTAGGGGATAAATCCGGCTTCACCCATGGCCTGAGTAAAGAGCAGCAGGAAAGTATCTCTGGTTCTGCAGGCGCAAGTATCGGAGTGAAAGCATTTGGAACAGGGTTTAAAGGGGGCACTGAATATACAATGACAGGAACCGGAAAGGATGGCACACAACTATCTTTTGCGATTGATGAAAGTACAGCCAAAAAATTCACTGAGGCTCAAAGCCAAATCCGTGAAAGAGCTATTGCCGAAACCTTTGGTGATAGCAAAGGACTTCAATTTGCAACAAACTTGGCGAATAAGATCGGTGCTACCGAAGCGGCTTCATATTTGAATGAAGCCAGCAAAATGACCCGCACAACTGAAACTACAGGGGCCGATGCTACAACTGCCTTTGTTGAGTGGTATGCAAATAGTCGCTACGGTTCAAGTAGCCCTGAAAATATCGACAAAGCAGGTGCTGCCCTTAATCACATGGCTACCGGCGGGGCGGCCGGCATGAATCAATTACAAGACCATCAAGAAAGATTCCTTAATAGTGGCAATTATACTTGGGGTGACGGAAAAGTTCGGGCAGATGCTACCATTGATGCAAGCAGAAGAGAGGTCGGCGAAGAAATGGCAAATGTCCAAGGACAGGTAATGCCAGGGGCAAATGCAACGAGTGGACGGACGGAGGGTATTGGCCCTGGAGATTTCAGAGGTCATCCTGCTGCTAATCATCGTTCTTTTGACTCACCGATAGAAATTGGCAAAAAGACTGGCGCTGCTGCGGATGCCATGAAGAACCTACATGAAGACAGAACGCACAAATTTGATAGCGGAAGGGAAATAGTAGTAGATCCAATTATAGGAAATCGAATAGCAAGATCACTTGACGATGCAGATCAAAAAACGAGGGATAGACTGGCCGCAGGAAAAGCAGCGGGAGAACCACCTTTAGAAGGTGATTAACCACAGGGAAGCTGCAGTGGCCTGTAAATAAAACTACAACATTGTTTTATTTATTTCATGTGAAGGCTGCGGCGTAATTCATCTCTCTCACTGACCGAGAGTTTGTCCCAAAATTCGTCTTTATCGCTGCTGAAGTGGAGTTTAGAGTATTCTTCAGCTAATGTAGGGGTATGTTCTTTAATACTACGTTGGTCAATATTTTTATTTTCTCCAGATATGACAGTAATCATTAAATAAATAACGAAACATACCATAACTGTTTTGAAAATAAAGGAAGCCCCAGCGAAAGCTGTATTGTATGTGCGCCTTTGAAACTCGACATAACTGGTGGCTTCAAACCTATCTTCTCCGGGAGGAAATATTCCCTTGGTAATCGGCTCAACCAATTTGTCAATCGCATTAAAAAGACCCATTATTTATTCTCCCTACAATTTTTGTAAACAGACAAATGGAAACAACATCATTACAGCCAGGACAAAAAATCATTCTTCGAATTCCAAACTGCCAGAAAAAAAAGCGACATCTGTTATCTGTTATCATGAATCAATGACAAAACTATTTCTACTCTGAAATAGATATAACAAAAAAACAAGTTTTTAACCCCTATTTCCCCCCGCTTTATAAAAAACAAATACACTTTTAAAGATTTCCGTATTTCTGTAATAGAAGTTCGCGTACTTCATCTGCGATCTTGGTACCGCGCATTGCACATTTTGCTTTGATTGCCCGGTGTAGGCTTTCCGGCACATCAATAGTTAAACGTTTCATTCGCTCGACTTCGCCGGAGACCGTGCGGCTTTTCACCCATTCATCGGCAGTGCCCGGCGTATTATTACTGGTCGGCTTAGCGCCGATCGAAATTTTTTTGCTACTCATTTTACGAACTCCATCAACTCGGCTGCGACGGCCTCGATCTCGACCGATGCAGGCCCTTCTTTGATTTCATAAACAGCTTTGCCTTGGGCTGCTGCTTCAGCAAAAATTACTCGTTGGGCTATGGTTGCAATCAGAACTGGTATTGGATAGGCGGCAAGAGCCTCAATCACATCCCGTCCAATAGCCGTATTTGTAATTTTGCGATTAACCACAAAAGCGGATTTAAGATTGTCTTTGTAAACAGAGGCTTCGGCGATGAGCTTCAGGATTTCATCAGCCGCCCAAATATCATAAGGGCTTGGCTGCACCGGAATCAGTACGAAATCGGCAGCCATGATAGCCGACCGGGCCAGATCGGTAACTCGGGCAGGGCCGTCGATTATTATATGGTCGTAGCCGTACCCAATCTGGTTGATTTCTTTATGCAGGGTCGGCCTGGGCAGACCAACAACGGAAAAAAGCGGTTCGCTTTCACGGGCGGCTGCCCAATCAAGAGCGCTACCTTGAGGGTCGGCATCGATCAGCAGGACACGCGCCCCGGTGCGGGCCAGGCAAGCCGCCAGGTTTACACTGAGCGTCGTTTTGCCGACGCCACCTTTTTGGTTCAAAAGTCCAATAATCATATTGCCATCCTTTTAGGGGACACTTCAGAAAACGGATTGCAAAGTACGTTAAGCTGGCGGTATTGGCCGTAACGACCTGAACTTCCATTTTACGTTTTTGTATATTTGTAATATTACAGAAAATCGTATTTCATGCAAGGATTTCTAAGGTACGGTTTCAAGGTTCCTGATCAGTTCATAACCGTACCTTACATTAATCTCCCCTTCTTTTCTTCAATGAAATAGGTTCCATTCGGCAACATGCTTATTATGGACGACAGCATAAACGCGAAATTGATGATGGCCGGCAAGGAGTCCGCTCCCCAAAAAAAAGAAAAAAATAAAATCAGCGGAAAGGGTTACTACGCTACGAGATTTTTGAGGTCTCTTCGCTCCGCAACCTGACTAATCAGATGGCCCCTCATTGTGCACGAATGTTGGGGTTATCCCTACTACAAACGCCGGACTGACAAGCAGATTAACATCTACCCGTTATTCACCTCATCTCCCAATTTTTTTCCAGCTTTGAACTTAACCACTGTCTTGGCTGGAATCTTGATGGCTTTACCAGACTGAGGATTTCTGCCGGTGCGAGCAGATCGCTTGCTTGTTGAGAAGGTGCCAAAGCCAATGAGAGTGACATTCTCACCTTTCTGCAATGAGTCGGTAATGGCCTCAAGCATGCCGAGGAGTACCCTATCAGCTGCTACTTTTGTTATTTTGGCTGATTCAGCTATCTGGTTGATCAATTCTTTTTTGTTCATTGGTTCTCCTGTTCTGTGCTATGTGATGGAGTTTGTTGGTAGAGACAGATGATACTATATTACTACAAACACCTCGCTGCGAGAACGATTCGGTATTGAAGAACGTAACCGCTCGATGACCTCACGTTTGATTCGGGAGGCTACCGAGGCACGGGCCATTGTTCCTAACGATTCTTCCGCCGCGCCTAAATTGATGAAATATGTTCCTTGGTGGGCCGCTTCGGACCGTAGTGAAGGTTGAGCAGGCTAAAAATGGAGAAAACAAAAAGTTTACTTGACGGGTACTTGACTGGGACCGGGATCAGGCATCCGGAAAAATAAATGATGTCTGTGATATCAAAATGATAGCGCATGTTTTCCTACTTGACTGATACTTGATCGACCGAGCTCTTTTAGGGCAATCCCATGACCGACTGTCCTGCTGCATGGGAGGATTTTATGGTGACCAAAAAAATCCGCAAAAGCCTCAAGGGCTATTATACGCCATTTCATGCCGAGGCCTTCGGCTCCATTGCCGGGATGGTGGCCGATAAGTCCGATACGCTGCGCAATAACTTGAAAGTCGAACCGTATCTGAATGATGGCGGGAATGAATAGCAGCTTTTCAACATAAAAAATATTCTGCCCATGCAGCGCCTAGCTCTGGTATTCTGTTATTATCCTCCAATCAAGCTTTATTCATCCGATCAAGCTGTGGTGAGATATTATGTGCGGACGCTTTGCCCGGCCAACTCTTGAAGAGCTGGCCGGCTATTTCAACCTGAAAAATACACTCGATCTTACCCCCCGCTATAATATTACGCCGGGTACAGATATAGCGGTGGTGCGGGTGGTATCCGGCACCCATGACCGTGAGCTGGTCATGCTTAAATGGGGCCTCATTCCTTTCTGGGCCAAGGACAAGAAAATCGGTTATAAGATGATTAACGCCAGGGCGGAAACTGTTACCTCCAAGCCCGCCTTTCGGGCCGGAATCAGGCAGCGCCGCTGCCTGATTCCGGCACTGGGCTTTTATGAGTGGCTGCACAATGCCAAAATCAAGCAGCCGTATTTTATCCGGCTTAAGGATGCCGACATCCTTGCCTTTGCTGGTCTGTGGGAGCATTGGCAAGGGGAGGATAACGAGATCATCGAGTCCTGCAGCATCATCACCACCGGGGCCAACATGACCGTGGGCAGGATTCACGACCGGATGCCAGCCATCATCGAACAAGCCCAATATGAACAGTGGCTTGATCCGAAAAGTGACAGGGCAAGGTTGCCGGCCTTGCTCAAACCCTTTCCCGACAGTAAAATACTCGCTTATCCGGTAGGAAACGGAGTGAACAACCCGAAAAACGACAGCCCTGATTGCCTGGCCGAGATAAAGGACAATTAACATGGAACTCAAGACGGATGCTTCGATAGCGGAGATATACGGCTTTAGCCGGAAAACAAAAATAGTCCGTCCGCTTTTTCTCTGCGGGGTGTCCGCCGGTTTCCCCTCCCCGGCTGATGACTACATCGACCGGCTGCTTGATCTCAATGAACTCCTGATCAAAAATCCGCCCGCTACTTTCTTTGTCAAGGTGGCCGGAGACTCCATGACCGGCGCCGGAATCTATGACGGCGGCATCCTGATCGTTGACCGCTCGATTGAAGCCACCAATGGCAGGATTGTCATTGCCGCGGTCAACGGTGAGTTGACTGTCAAGCGGTTGATAAAGAGCAATGATTCATGCCGGCTTGTCGCCGAAAACGCCAACTATGAGCCCCTGGAAATTACCGAGGAGAGTCAATGCGAGATATGGGGAGTGGTGACCGGTGTCATCCATCAATTTGAAAAGTAACCGGATAGTTGCCCTGGTTGACTGCAACAATTTCTTTGTCTCCTGTGAGCGGGTGTTCCGTCCCGATCTGGTGGAAAAGCCCATTGTTGTGCTGTCAAACAATGACGGCAACATCATTGCCCGGTCAAACGAGGCCAAGGCCCTCGGCATCAAGATGGCGGAGCCGTATTTCAAGATAAAGTCTTTCCTGAAGAAAAACCGGGTCCAGGTCTTTTCATCGAATTACACCCTGTACGGCGACATGTCACATCGGGTCATGAGTGTCTTGCAGCACCTTGAACCCGATGTCGAGATCTATTCTATTGACGAGGCGTTTATCTCTCTGCCGGCTGGTAAGGAATTTGATCTTACCGAACATGGTCGCCATATCCGGCAAACGGTCAGGCAATGGACCGGCATTCCCGTTTCCATCGGGTTCGCCCCTACCAAGACCCTTGCCAAGCTCGCCAACCGGATGGCAAAGAAGAACCCACAATACCAAGGGGTCTTTGATCTGACCGGCTGTGGCGATACGGATGAAATCCTGGCGAGGATTGAGGTTGCGGATGTGTGGGGGATCGGTAGGCAGTACACCAAAAAGCTTAACAGCCAGGGTATCTTTTCCGCCAGGGACCTGAAACACGCCAACGACAACTGGGTGAGAAAGCATCTGACCGTCATGGGCCTGCGCACCGTCTGGGAGCTGCGCGGCATACCATGCATTCCTATTGAGGAGGCTCCGTCCGCAAAAAAGGGGATCATCACCTCAAAGTCTTTCGGTCGCCCAGTGACATCACTGGAGGAACTGCGGGAAGCAGTGGCCACCTACGTTTCAAGGGCCGCCGAGAAGCTCCGTTCTCAGCAGTCAATTGCCAATTCTCTCCATGTCTTTCTTGCCACCAACATCTTTAAGCCGGAAAAACCGCAATATTCAAAAAGCATCATGGTCACACTGCCGGAACCTACTTCTTCCACAGCCGTTTTGATAAAATACGCACTCAAGGGGCTCAAGGAGCTGTACCGGCCGGGATATGATTTTCAGAAAGCCGGCGTCATGCTGGCGGAGATCATGCCGGAGTCATGCCGGCAGCGTAGTCTCTTTGACCGGACCAAGAGCGATAAGGATTTGATGAACGCCCAGGACAAAATCAACCGGAAATGGGGCTCCAACACGCTGCGCTACGCTGTTTCAGGCTATAAAAAGTCCTGGACTTTCAGGCGGGAATACCTTTCCCAGGCGTATACAACCAGGTGGGATCAACTGCCGGTGGTGAAGGCTTCGTTTCCAGGGGGAGTCACTACGGCTTTATGAGCAGCAACTGCGCTGTCTCGATGTCCAAGCTCCGGCTCCTGGTCCTTACTGTTCTTGCCGCGCTCCAAGGCGAGAGGGTGTGCCTGACGGATTTATCCTCACCAAAGAACCGGAAGGCCCCTATGCCGAAACCCAGGTGCCGACTCTGCGGAGGCATACTTCTGTATCTTTTCAGTCTGATTCCGGGCCGACCATACCCCTGCCGAGGGTCGACCTGAGTAGGCGGGGCCGTAACTCAGCCACAAAATATTTTTCTCTGGAAACCCCAGCCAAGGGGGTAACGGAGAGGTACGCTCAAAATCGAGTTTTCAGGTAAAATTCAGTACGTAAAAGAATTGCGCCATGACATGCCACCTATGATTCCAAGACCGGTTACGAGAAAAATCGTCAATCCGGTGGCCAATCTTCCCTCCGTGCAATCCTTCTGAGAAATCCCTTCCGAGGCAATCCCCTATATAAGGTCAAACCCGCGGCTCTTGAACAAAGGATTGAAGCGACAAAAAGCGTGTCGCATCAATCCTTAATGGTTATGCGGTCTCATTGAATCGCTTTGTGGTTCACGGTACGGCTGGCAATCCAAGTTCTTTGAGAAACGCATTGTGTTTGTCCCGTGCCATCTCAACATCTTTCTCCAGTGTGACTAACTCTGCATTAACTGCTTGTAAGTCGATCTCCTCCTCCGCTGTCGCCGTGCTGATATAGCGGGAGATGTTCAGGTTGTAGTCGTTCTTCTCAATCTCCTTCATCTCCACCCGACGAGAATAGCGGGGCTCCGGCTCGCGTGTTTTGTAGGTTTCGATGATCTTAGCGATGTGCTCGTCCGTGAGTTGGTTCTGGCGTTTGCCTTTCACGAAGTGTTCGGCGGCGTTGATGAAAAGAACGTCGTCGGGCTTCTTGCACTTCTTGAGCACGAGGATGCAGACCGGGATGCCGGTGGAATAAAAGAGGTTCGCGGGCAGGCCGATGACGGTGTCGATGTGCCCGTCCTTCAGCAGCTTGGTACGGATGCGTTCTTCCGCACCGCCCCGGAAGAGCACGCCGTGGGGCAGGATGATGGCCATCACGCCTTCGTCTTTGAGGAAGTGGAAGCCGTGGAGGAGGAAGGCGAAGTCGGCGGCGGACTTGGGGGCGAGGCCGTGGTTCTTGAAGCGCACGTCTTCGCCCATGGCGTCGGTGGGGTCCCAGCGGTAGCTGAAGGGCGGATTGGCGACGATGGCGTCGAAGCTGGGTTTTTTGGCGGGGTTCAGCTCGCGCAGAATATCCCAATCGTTGGTCAGGGTGTCGCCGTGGTAGATTTCGAACTCCGAATCCTTCACCCCGTGCAGCAGCATGTTCATGCGGGCGAGGTTGTAGGTGGTGATGTTCTTTTCCTGCCCGTAAATCTTGCCGATGCCGTGCGGCCCCATGCGCTTGCGCACGTTGAGGAGCAGGGAGCCGGAGCCGCAGGCAAAGTCGAGGACGCTGGCGAGCCGGCCCTTCTTGCCGGTGGCGGGCTCCTGGCTGTCGAGGGTGACGATGGCGGAGAGGATGTCGGAAATCTGCTGCGGGGTATAGAACTCGCCGGCCTTCTTGCCGGAACCGGCGGCAAACTGGCCGATCAGGTATTCGTAGGCATCGCCCAGGGCATCGATGCCGGAGGAGAATTCCGCCAGCCCTTTGGCGATTTCCGCAATGATGGAGCAGAGCTTCTTGTTTTTGTCGGTCTGAGTCTTTCCGAGTTTTTCCGAATAGAGGTTGATCTCCGAGAACAGGCCGAGAAAGGCGCTTTGGAAGGACTCGGTTTCGATATACTTGAATCCCTCTTGCAGGGTCTTGAGCAATTCATCGCTCTGAGTGCGGGCTAGGTTGGCGATGCTGCTCCAGAGGTGCGGCGGCTGGATGACGTAGTGCACCTTGCGGCGCATCTGCTTCTCGAAGTCGGGGATGTCCGTCTTGTTCTCTTCATACCAGACTTGCAGAGGCGTCGCCGCTCCCGTTTTCAGTAAAATGTCACTGGAAATATCTGGATAATCTTTGCCCAGTTCCTTCTTCGCTGCCGTCTCGTAATTATCCGAGAGGTAGCGCAGGAAGAGGAAGGAGAGCATGTAGTCGCGGAAATCGTCCGCGTTCATCGCTCCGCGCAGTTGGTCGGCGATGTTCCAGAGGGTCTTGCCCAGTTGTTTTTGGTCTTGGTCGGTCATTTCTTCGGGCGTCCTTTGATTTTGTCTTCGAGCGCTTTGAGGTCGGCTTCGTCCTCTTGGTCAGCTTCCTGCGCTTCTTGCTGTTTGCGGCGCTGGTCGTAGTCGAGATAGAGGGCGCTCGTCTTGGTCTCCATCTGTTCGTGGCTGATGGAGCCCGCGTGGGCGAGCAGCGGGAAGCCGTTGGAGGTGATGATCTGGTCCACATTCCCCTTCCAGAAGCTCATCCGAGTCTCCTGGCGGCTCTTGGCCCGCAGTTCGGCGGTTTCGAGGAAGATGACCACCAGCCGGTTCAGGGTGTCGATCTCATCCTCGGTCAGGTAGTTCTTGGCAACCAGGATGTCCGCCTTGCGCACCTTGTCGTTCTTCCAGGCGAGCAGGCCGAAATGTGGATCGGCCGGATTTGCTCGGGCGGTGATGAGTTCGGCGGCGGTTTTCCGGGTCACGGCGAAGAGCAGCAGATTCTGCACGGTGGCAAAGAAGGCCTGCGTGGTTTTATCCGTTTTGTCGTAGTCGCTGCTCAGGGCAAAGAGGTCGCGCACCTTTTGGTAGAAGCGTTTTTCGGAGGCCCGGATGTCGCGGATGCGCGCCAGCATCTCGTCGAAGTGGTCGGGGCGGCCATCCGGGTTCTTCAGCCGCTCATCATCCATCACAAAGCCCTTGATCAGGTATTCCTTGAGAATGGTGGAGGCCCAGCGGCGGAATTGCACGCCACGGGGCGAGCGCACCCGGTAGCCCACGGCCAGGATGGCATCAAGGTTGTAGAGCAATGTTGAGTAGCGCTTGCCGTCCGCGGCAGTTGTCAAGGATTCCTTGACAACTGCCCCCTCGTCCAGTTCCCCGTCCTCGAAGAGGTTCTTTAGGTGCAGGGAGATGTTCTGTTTCGTGGCATCAAAGAGTTCCGCCATCTCCAATTGGGTGAGCCAGACGGTCTGATTCTCCGTGCGGAGCTGGATTTGGCTCCGCCCGTCTTCCGTGGTGTAGAGGATGAGGTCGTTCATGTGGTGGCTACCGGTGCGGGTGCTGGAATTGGTGCGGGCGCAGGGGCTGGCGCGTGCAGAACAAAGTTATACTTACCCTTGATCTTGGTGAAGACGCTATCGAACAGGTTCTTGCTGTCCGGCGTGAGTTCGTCGCTTTCGAAGTAATAGACTTTTTTGTGGGAAAGCGTGTTGATGATGTTGGCCACTTCGTTGGCATCAGTGATGCCAATTTGCTCAAGCACGTAGCGGAATTGACCGACGCCCAGGAAGGAGGCGACGTTCTCAAGCACCTGCCGGAGCAGTGCGAAGTGAAAGGACTTCACTCCGTTGCAGGCGTAGGCCTGCTCCAACGCCTGCAGTAATCGCAGGTGATACAGGAAGACGTCGTTGTCGCAGTTCTCCAGCGCCAGGTCGCCTTCCTTGGCGCTCAACATGCAAACCTTCGCGTGCTTTTTGAATTTCCCAGCTTTCTCCCCTTTTTTTAGCCAATCCGCCAGAATGGAAAAGAGGCCAAGGTGATGGGTCGTGATGATGACTTTTCGTTTCTCAAAATGCTCTTCGATCAAGTCAAAGAGCGTGGATGCGGTAATGAAGATGTAGTGGTCATCCAGACTCGAAACCGGGTCATCAATGAAGAAATGCGACGACTGCTTATCTGCCCAGCCCTCGACCTCGAAGAGCGCGAGAAAGAAGCACCAAACAAATACCCTCTCTTCGCCTCGCGAAATCTTGATGGGGACTTTCGAGATGTTGCTTGGATCGTCTGCCGCCGCTTCCTCGTAGAAGAAAAGCACGGCTTGGATGCCGTCTTCGGGATTCTCGTGGGGGATGAACTCAAACCGATAGCTCGGCCGATACCTGTTCAGCTTTTCCCGGATGTCGTCCTCGGAAAGGGAGCTGTGAAATCGATTCAAGCTGCTCATCCGAATGTCCAATCGGATGGTTGATTCGTCGTTCTCGGGATCGTTCTGCCAAACGAAAATGTCTTCGCTGTATGCGTTGTAGTAGACCCCGGAGTGGGAACCATCTTCGCCCTTCGTCGCGTCTTTGTAGGCTACGGAAAGTCTCGTTTTGCCCGTGGCGTTGAACGCATACATCAGGACGATCCGTTCTTTCGCGTCTCGGATCTCTTTTGCGAGGTCGATGTGGCTCATGCTTCAACCTCCTCCGGGGATGGGAAAAGCTGCTGCATCAGCCCTTTCTTGTGGGTCTTGAGGGCGTCGAGCTTGTGGGTTTGCGCGGCGATGAGGTCGTCGAGGCTGGTGAGGCAGTCGGCGATGCGTTGTTGTTCTGCGATGTTCCAGAGGGTCTTGCCCAGTTGTTTTTGGTTGGTGTCGGTCATGATGCTGGTGGGGGTCAGAGGGTAACCACAGAGGTAAGATGACCCAGCGACTCCTGAAATTTGGTCTTTTTGGAAAAGATCAGTACCTCGTCACCAATCTTGTTGGAAGTCGAGTGCTGCAACTTATAAGCCCGCTTCTCAAACCGCTGGTATAGGTTCGTGATGAAGGAATGATTGTCATATGAGAGCAACCATGGGGTGGATAGCTTGCTGACATATTTGGCTAACTTCTCGTGATCCGCATCTTTGAAGGCATTGAGGTATAGATTTGCTCCCTTCTGGTAGTAGGGTGGATCAAGGTAGATAAAGGATTCAGTCGTGCCTGCTGCGCAGCTTTTGATCAACTCGACACCATCAAGGTTTGCGACACGGATGCGGTTGGAAAAACGTGCGATCTTCTCGACCTTTCGTATCAGCTCCACCTTATTGAACCTGGCGTCGATTTTGTAATTTCCCGTTTGGTCAATTCCACCGATCACACCTCCCTTCAAAACCCCGGAAACATTCGTCCGATTCAGAAAAAAAAATGAGGTCGCCAATTCGAAGTCATCCTCGGTGTTTACCCGCCGAATTTTTTCTTTACACTTTTTCCATGTGGCAACTGAGACTGGCGTTCTTTCGATCCAGCCGATGAAACGCTCCGGCTCGTTAATGCACATGCGCCAAAAAGCATGAACCAAAGGATCCAAGTCGTTGATGACTATCGTTCCCGCATATTCCTCAAAAAGGAGGCGTAACGCTAATCCTGCACCACCTGCGTAAGGCTCAATATATTTACAGCCGGTCAATCTATTCTCGGCGATCAAGCTCGAAACGAATGGAAAAATGCAGTTTTTCCCTCCCGGATATCGGAGCGGTGAATGAGCAATGCTCATGGTTGTTTCCCGTGGCTAAGGGTTAGTATTGCCCCGAGAATAATCGAAAGCGCAAACGCCTGTTCCGCGTTCTTTGAATTGTGGTAATCGTGGGCACCAGTGTGAAAAAGTTTAACGATTGAATTCTTGCTCACACTTTGGTTCGACAAGGTGGTTTTTGCGTTCTGGTCCAAAGATTTTTTTGCGGCATCGAAATGCTCTGTTAGGTAATCTTTGAGATCCTTTTTCGTGTCTTTCGCGGCAGTCTCAGCCAGCATTCTCAAAGACATCCTGATGATCACAATAAAATCCGCGGAGAGTCGGCTTTTTTCTGTTTGATAGAAGTCATGCAGACTTTCGACATCGCGGTATAGGTTGTTAACGTGGCCCGTCTTAAGAGACAGTTTGCCTCCAAAAACAGGAAGGCTCGGTTTCTTTATCCTCCGGGAACGGCTTCCTTGGCCGGGTTCCCCATTAGGTGGATTTCCGGGCCCGGCTGTGGAATTACCTCCTGTATCTGCAGGGGCAGTTCCAGGCGAGGCAATCGCTTCCTGGACGAATTTATTTCCTTTCGTTGCCGTGTAAACCTCATCAACAGCCTTGCCCCTCAGGTTCAAAACTACTTTTCGCAGGTGATCGACATTTCCAAAAGCGAAGTGATCACCTTTCTTGGAGATAGACAATTCCGACTTCACTTCCTTGTAGCTCAACAAGCGGTCTAAGGTTGACTTGTTCACTTGTGACTTGTCGGCAGTGGTAATGTGGCCCTTATGCGTCAAGAGGTCTAATGCCTCTAAGCCTATCGAGGGTTTGCGCTCGAAACGGTCTTTTTGTTCAGCATTCCAATTAGTCTGACCACGCCCCTCTTGTTCGCCGCCGTGGTTAATCGATATCCAGTGCCGTGCAGCGTTGCGATCACTGAAAATCACACACCCAACTTCTGTCGGCACTGCGCCAGTCCGTTTCAGAATTGCATCAATCCTTTTTCGAATCTTGGGGAACGCGTCTGCCAGTGATGGCGTCTCCAAGATTTTTAGCGCCGTTAGCCTTCGATTGCCGTCACCATCAACAAAGTGCGCCCCCGCCTTGAATATGATTAGTTTGGTGCTCGGGTTGAGTCCGTTTTGAAAGACATCCAACGCCAGGGTGGCAATCTTCTCTCCTTGATCCGCCAACATTGCGTTGATTGCTTCTCGTTGGGTATTGACTGGAGGGAAACGCGGGTTTTCCTGATCCAAGTGAAGGTCAGTTACCTTGATTATTTGTTCATGGTGTTTCATTTGGTCGGACTCGTGTTGAGATTAATGCCGCTGTTTTGTGTCGGGGGATGGGAAAAGCTGCTGCATCAGCCCTTTCTTGTGGGTCTTGAGGGCTTCGAGCTTTTGGGTTTGCGCGGCGATGAGGTCGTCGAGGCTGGTGAGGCAGTCGGCGATGCGTTGTTGTTCAGGGAGTTGCGGAACATAAGTTTTGATGCCTTCGATTTGTTGCGCCGACAGATTTGGGGGATCGTTACCTGAAATGCTCTTCTCGATGTCACCTATTAATTTCCAACTTTGAAGCAGAAAAAAGACAAAAGCCGGGTGATGGGAGGTTATGAGTTTGCCAACACGTTGGTTCAAAAGAGCACCATCAAAAATGTTATCAACTTGAGCTATCTTGAGCTGACCGCTCAAGATCGGACGAGTTAAAGCAATCACATAGTCGCCCTGTCTAACTGAAAACTTTGCGAAGCGTTCCTTGTAATCAACGGGCAAAAACGATGGTGCATCGTGGTTCATCCGTTGTATTCCGACATCTGCAATTTTCAGCCATCGACTTCCTCGATCGACGCTATCATTGCTTGAAAAGGCAAAACCTTGGAAAATCGAGAATACTTCTTTCAAGGGTTGCCCGTCCCACTCCCCGGCGTTTTGGAATTCGGGGAAGCGGAGGCGGGGTTGGGTTTCGCCTTCGCGGGGGAAAAGCTGCTGCATCAGCCCTTTTTTATGGGTCTTGAGCGCGTCCAGTTTCCGGGCTTGGGCGGTAATCAGCTCGTCCACGGAGTTCAGGCACTCGGCGATTTTTTGTTGTTCGGGGGGAGAGGGATTCAGCAGCAGCAGTTCGGAAAACTGTTTGTAACTGACCATTTTCCCATCTCGAAGGCCTTCGAGATTTTTCGTTAACTGTTGAATGAATCTGTGGGATTTGAAGTGTTGCTTGAAGAACAGGTCGGACAGCTCGGCTCTTTTGCGAAGAATGACATAGGCTGGGCTGCAAATGCCGTGGTAATCGGAATATTCGATGCCGCCTTGGAAGGATCTAAGGCTGATGATGAAATCTCCGGGCCGAACCTCCTTGTAGGTTTCGACGCTCTTATCAGTCACCGAGACGTGATAGTCGATGAGGTCGCGGGGAATGGCTCCGTGCTCTTGCGTGATGGCGAGAATCGGAAGCCCGGCTGGGGCTTGGCGGTTGTTAATCTGCTCGAACAACTCATCGCCGGGCGTGGTGTCCCACCCCTCCGCATCCCGGAACTCCGAAAAGCGTAGCTTGGGCGTCAACGCGGTTTTGCCGTCGGGCTTCGGGGTCGTGGTTTTCGTCTTATTGCTCATACGCGCTGAGTCCTGAGATGTCGCGGCCTTGGGCGCGTTTGGTGAGCAGGGGGTGCAGGTCTGCCATGAGGGCGAGTTCGGCCTGTGTGCGGGCTTTCCAGCCGAGTTCCAGCGGAGCCATGAGGTCGCCCAACTGCTCGCCGTCGAAAATCATCCGTTGCAGGATGCCGTCCACGAAGCTTTGCAGGGCGGGGGTGGCGAGGCGGTGCTTGGCGGCGATGGCGGCGAGTTCGGCGGCGTCTTTTTCCGCCTTGAAACGGGTGTAGCCGTCGCGGATGGCGGCCTCAGAGAGGCCTTCGCCTGCTTTCAGGGTACTGATGTAGGCGGCGATGTCCTCGCGCTCGTTCATGAACTTGGCATCGGACTGGATGAGGCCGATGAGCTGCTCGCGGCTCATCTTCTGCTTGCCCGGCGTCGCTTCAGAGAAGCGGGAGATGAGGCCCATGATGTAGTCGTAATCAATGAGGGCGGAGGCAAAGAGGACGAACTCGAAGTCGAGCTGGTCCACGCCGTCTGGCGCGGGTTTGTCGCTGCCTTTGCCCTGCTGGGCTTTGAGGCGCTGGGCGGTTTCCAGATAGGCCCCGCGGAAGCCGAGCAGGTTTTCCTCGGGCAGGATGTGCTCGATGGCGGCGGCGTTGTCGTCGGTGAGGTCGGTGTATTGGTCGAGCTGGGTTTTGAGGCGCTGCACTTCCTTGAAGTGGTTGATGAAGGCGGCGCGGGCTTCGTCGCCCTTGAGATTGGGCACGGCCTCCGGGGCGGTGGCTAGGCCCTGGGATTTCATGAAGGCGTCGAGTTTCTGCACGGCGGCCTCTAACTTCTGGATGACGACGGGGGCCTTGTCCACCAGCCAGATTTCGCGGGCCTGCGGGCCGGTCTTTTCGCCGGAGAAGAGGGCGATGGCGGCATCCACAGCGTCCTGCTGCTGGCGGAAGTCGAGGATGTTGCCGTAGGGCTTGGTGCCGTTGAGCACGCGGTTGGTGCGGGAGAAGGCCTGGATCAAGCCGTGGTGCTTGAGGTTCTTGTCCACGTAGAGGGTGTTCAGGTATTTGGAATCGAAGCCGGTGAGCAGCATGTCCACCACGATGGTGATGTCGATTTTCTGCGCGTGGGGCAGGTCGGCCTTGGGCCACTGCTGGTCTTTGATGCGCTTTTGCACGTCCTGATAGTAGAGGTCGAACTCGCCGAGGGTGTGGTTGGTACCGTAGCGGGCGTTGTAGTCGGCAAGGATGGCCTTGAGGGCGGTTTTTTTCTGCTCGGGCTCGACGGCGTTGTCCTCCTTCTCCTGTGGCAGGTCTTCCTGAATCTGCTTCACATCGGCATCGCCCTCGGCGGGCGGGGAGAAGACACAGGCGATATTCAGCGGCTGGAAATCGGGGTCGGAGGCCTGCTTTTCCGCCTGAATCTCGGCGAAGAGGCGGTGGTATTCGATGGCGTCGTTGATGGAGGCGGTGGCGAGCAGGGCATTGAAGCGGCGCTGGCCGGTGGCGGCGTCGTGCTTGGCGAGGATGGCCTCAATGATCTTTTTCTTTTCGAGGGCTTCTCCGGGCTTGGGCAGCTTTTCGCCTTCCGGTTTGAAGTAATCGACATGGAAACGGAGGACGTTCCCGTCTTCGATGGCGTGGGTGATGGTGTAGGCGTGGAGTTGCTTTTGGAAGAGCTCCACGGTGGTCTGCATGGAGGCCTGCTGGTCCTCGATCTTCACCCGGCTGGCGTTTTCCTCAAAGATGGGAGTGCCGGTGAAGCCAAAGAGCTGGGCCTTGGGGAAGAACTCTTTGATGGCCTTGTGGTTCTCGCCGAATTGGGAGCGGTGGCACTCGTCGAAGATGAAGACGATGCGCTTGTCGCGCAGCGGTTCGAGCTGCTCCTTGTAGGTCTGCCTGCCGTCTTTTTTCTGCTGCTTATTGCGCTTGCTGTTCTCATCCAGCGCGAGGCCGAGCTTTTGGATGGTGGTGACGATGACCTTGTCGGCGTAGTCGTCGGAGAGGAGGCGGCGGACGAGTGAGCCGGTGTTGGTGTTTTCCTCGACGCAGCCTTCCTGGAACTTGTTAAACTCCTCGCGAGTCTGCCGGTCGAGGTCCTTGCGGTCCACGACGAAGAGGCATTTCTCGATGTCGGGATTATCCTTGAGCAGGGTGGAGGCTTTGAAGGAGGTGAGCGTCTTGCCGCTGCCGGTGGTGTGCCAGATGTAGCCGTTGCCGCAGTTTTGATGGATGCAGTCCACGATCCGCATCACGGCATAGACCTGATACGGCCGCATCATCATGAGCTTTTGTTCGCTGGCGATGAGCACCATGTAGCGGCTGATCATCCGCCCCAGATCGCATTTGACGAGGAAGGTCTCGGCAAAGCTGTCGAGGTGGGTGATCTTCTGGTTGTCCTCGGCGGCGAACTGATAGACGGGCAGGAAGCGCTCCTCAGCGTTGAAGCTGAAGTGGCGGCGGTTGTTGTTGGCGAAATACCAGGTGTCGCTCCGGTTGCTGACGATGAAGAGCTGGAGGAAGCAGAGAAGGGTCTTGGTGTAGCCGTTGCCGGGGTCGTTCTTGTAATCGACAATCTGCTCCATGGCACGGCGCGGATTGATGCTGAGGGCCTTCAGCTCGATCTGAACACAGGGAACGCCGTTGATGAGAATGAGGACGTCGTAGCGGTGGTGGCTGTAGTCGGTGTTGATACGGAGCTGGTTGACGACCTCGAAGGTGTTCTTACACCAGTCCTTAATATTAACGAGGGTGTAGTTCAGTGGCGTGCCGTCGTCGCGGGTAAAGGCATTGCGCTCCCGCAGGGTACGGGCGGCCATAAAGACATCCGAGGTGACGATCTCGTCGAGCAGGCGGGTAAACTCGCCCTCGGTGAGGCGGACGCGGTTCAGGGCTTCGAACTTTTCGCGGAAGTTGCACTCCAGCTCGGCGCGGTTCGTGATGTCCGGGCGGTAGGTGTATTTTAGCTCCGTCAGTTTGTCGATGAAGCTTTGCTCGATTTTTTGTTCAGTCATTGTTGGTCATTTCCTACCTTCGGACATTCTCAAGCATTTCACTTTGTGGTGTTCTCTGCTGACGTGGTGTGGCCGCATAACAAGATATTATCAAGTTTCTTGATATCTACTCCAACCTAACATTCTTGACAATGAAATATAGGGCAGTCTATGCATTTCTAACTTGATATCATTACAACAGGGAATGATAAGCAGAAAATTGATAACATCATCAGATCCATCGGCAATATCAACCATTTAAGCAAAATCGCAAGTTGTCATTATTCCTGAATTCTATGGCCTCCCCCCATCGTCAGCCAAGTTTTTTGGGAAATCCAAACGCAACGGCGAAAAACACATAAAAGGGCTTTCTGAATCGTTATCTTTTTTTACTGGCCATCATCGCCCCGGCCATTTCCCATATCCCCGATTAAAGTCTGCTCAGCTCGGTATGCGATAGTAGTTCACTCGGTACAGGGGTAAACTGTGGGTTGTCGCCTACGATGTCACCGCCGAAGAGGTAACTGCCTGGCAATCTGGCAAACATAAAGACGTCATTGTGGGAGAAATTTTCCCCCAGATTCAGCTTGCGGGTCGCATCCAGAACAATTTCTCCGAGTTTTCGCTCGTTGGCCGGGAAAAGTTGCGGTGTGGAAATCTCGACGAGCCAAATGAAGCGGGGCATTTCATTTACAAGAAAAGTACAGAAGTCCGTTTTCTCTTTGTTCCCTTCCCAATCCTGCAGCGCTTGCAGATGGTTCACATATTCATCTCGCGTCATGGCTTGCGCGCGAAACACAACCTGTTGTTTATTGGTCCATTGAATGAGACGGAGAATCCATTTGTTCGCAGAACCGGTGAGACACGGCAGCAGAGAATACAGAATGGCCAGTGCCAGCGCCTCGGCCAGGACGCCACTGTAACAAACCCCAGGCCGGAAAATCTCCATGACATAGTCCACCTTGTCTCGTGCGATATATAGGCGGGGAATACAGAAATTTGGGCCAAAGTTATCATCGTGACCGAGAAAGCTGCTGGTCCAACTTTCGCTGGGTACATAACCCACGTTTTCCCCTATCCGGAAATAGGAGATATCCGCATTCGGTGCCCAAGTGTCCTTGTTGAAGGTATGGCCATAGATCGGGATGATATGCTTGGCCTCCTCCTGCAAATTCCGCCCTGTAAGGCGAAATCCCACCAGCGCGCCGCCGCCTGACTCCAAACCGGCATAGGCAAATTTCTGGTAAGGCAGGTCCTTTCGCAATCCTCCATTTTCACTATAGTCCACGTCGTTAAAGAGAAGGCCGACCTCATGGAATATTTGCCGTATTTGCGGGACGCTCAGCCCGAGCTGAGGGTTGAAACCAGGCTTGATTGTCGCTGCGATTTCATTAATCCGGCGATACGAGATATCGCCTTCCGGCAGGATGCGGGAGAGGAGACTTCGTATCGCCACCTGAGCGCAGGCTTTATTGAGGCCGTTTTGTTGGCAATAGAGCAATCCCTTGATTGCAAAAATCTGCCCGTCGACAGCAAGGTGATAGGTTTGCGGATGGGGGACACAATTATGTGCGTGATCGTATTTGGGAAAAACCGCCTCAAAAACATGCCATTGGCTTGAGGCATCCCCACTGGGTGTATCCCTTTTGACTATGGCATAACCGACAAAATCGTCATTGGCCAAGAGCGAAATGGAATCGGCGGTTGAAATCGGCCTTTTCCAGAATGAAAGCCGGAGGAGGCCGGTGTTGGAATACGCGGGGAACAGCTGACGGATATCCTCGTTTTCTTCGGCAACGATACCGCAGGGTTGGATGTTTTCAAGGACAAGGGATTCGGCGTGAAAAGAGCGGGCCAGGGAGAAAATGCGGCGGATACTGTCGTAATCGCCAAAGCGGGTTTCGATAAAATCGAAAAATGAAAAAGGCGGCATGAGGAGAAAAGTTTCCACTCCCTCAGCAGCCGCCTTTCGATGGTCATCAAGGCAGGGCATTAACTAACGGAAGACAAGTTTACTGTTTGCGGCCTTTTGGTGTGCTTCTTCAACCTTTCGGATAAAGGTTTCTACTTCCTTGGCATAGCGCATCTCAACCTTGACAGTCTCCTGGTTGGTGCCGAACTGCGCGGCCATCTTCTTGGCAAGATCAGCGTTACCAAACGTGGATTGTTTTTCCATGGCTGAATATCTCCTCTGAGACTATAAGATATCTTTTCATACTCCGCCAGTAAGAGCTTTGTCAATAGGGCGGCCTTATTATTATTTTAGTAAAGATCACCCCAGTTTTGAACTTCATGTATATTTTCAGATTCGATGTATTGAAATTGTCTCACGGGCCGACTTGCAAAATGGGGCGTAAAAGAGAACATAGTTTTTTTTGCAACCTTGTTCTTCGGTCTGCCGATATTGCTTTTTATAGTCGCTTCACCCCCAGCCTTGCCAAGAGTATATTAGAGTTAAAAGCAAAAAAAAAGCCGTCCCCCGAAGGAGACGGCTGTGGTTGAATTGTTATGCGGCAATTGACATGGATTTCAATTCAGCCATCTTTTCAGTCAATACCCAAAGAGCCTGATTCAGCTTGATATTGCGATCAAGTGATTTGACTGCCCGGGTAGTAACTTTTCGAGGGCCATTGTCACCATTGACTGTGCCTTTTAATCCGCCTTTGATGATGTTCTCCTGGACGACATTGAAGGTTGTCCACAGACTATTATTTCCATCATTGAAACGGCGTTGTGCCAATAATTTATCTGGAGATATTGGAGCATCTTCGATGTTCTCATATACCAGCTTGTGAGCGGCTTCGGCATAAGCGATCTGTTCATCATATCTCAAACTGATACCCTTCAAATAATCCATCTGGTCGTTGATGACAGTTGCGGATGCGGTGATCTTATCAGCCGACGCTACAAAGTCATTCTTGTTAAATCCGACATGACGATGGGTGAAGTTGGCAAAATCTGATGCGATCATCAAACCATTACCACACACCAACCGCCAAACTGAGGCAATCAGCTTGAAAGAACTGCCCAGGTCGTGAGAATTATAGAGAACAAGATCGACCCGCTCATCCTGCAGCTTCATTTCAAAGTTTTCATTCCTGGTAAAGCGAATGCAATGCTTTTGAAATCCTTCCCTATCCAGGATACGGGTGCGGCTCTGCTCCGCCTTGATCGGAAACCAGCCAGCATCACGCAGCAGGTCAACAGCATCTAAGGTTGGAACAAAGCTGTAACGGCTGGATACTTTATCTACAGGCTCAGTTGCACCAGCAGCATAAGCGTACTTAACGATAAGGTCATTGGTCATAAAAATAGGTTCGGTCATGGTCGTGTCTCCTTGAGATAAAAAAAATAGGGACAAGACCCCCGTCAGGGAAGTTTTGTCCCTGATGGGTTGATTGGTCTATTTATGTTCTGGAACTGCTATAACTTTGCCAACTACTTTCTCTTGATGGGTAGGGAAATCCTAACTAACGATCCTCCTCGCTCAACAATAACCTGATCTCCTTTTTGAAGTGTTTCCAGATGCTTGAGATGCCTGAGCAAGGCTGTTCTTGCCTTCTCTACACATTCAAGACAAATACCTATTCTGCCAACGCCGCATGAATATACGGGCATCTCTGTTTTTGATTGAATGCAGAATAAGCAGGTTTGTCTATTCTCTGTTTTATCTGTTTTCATATTCTACCTCCGAAGACCAAGAGGTGCGGAAACCCCGCCTACAGATCGGTGCAGACTGACATTATTACCATCAGTCATACCTTGCTGGTAGGCATTGCCAACAACACGACTGGCTTTCCTCGACATTGCTTTTATACGCGGGAAAAGCCGATTAACTCGCTGGTCAACAGCTTTATCTTTAATCACCATCAATGCGGTGCCGGTCATGCCGAAGGCATTACGACTATCAGTTGGGGCAGTGTTCTGCTTCAGTCGGTCTAATCGCTGGTGGATCGTTTGAATCATTCCCAGGCGATAGCTGTTATGCAGGGATTTACCGTGAGTTCTGGTGAAATCCTTTGCACGGTTTACATAAATCTGGCTCATTCGCTTGATGGTAGAGCGTAGTCGTTCAAACAGATCGGTGATGATTATCAAATCTGTCTGACCTGCCACAAAAGTGAAACTCCAACCGTTGCTGTTTCTGTTAAGGATTGCTCGGCCATTGAAGGTTTGGGCAATGGAGCTTCCCAGGGAGATTTCCCATGTCTGGGAAGTCTTGGTCAGTCCGGAGACTTCGGCAGAACCCACATGAGCACCACTTCCGTCAAGAGCTACATCAGCAACGGACAGATTATGTTCACGCATCAGTTCCTCGGCCTTCTTCATGGCAAGGGCAGCTTCGTTTTCGTTATCACTTGCAGACAGAGCAAGTAATTTATGGAGTTTATTGATTATTTTCTGATCTATCATGGTCTTTCCTCCTTTGGAAATAAAAATCAGGGGCAAGACTTCCCCGTAGGGGTTGTTTGCCCCCGTGGGTTGATAGGTTGATATTGGTTGCGTAGAATTGAGCTAAAACTGAATACCCTTATCCGTAAAGGCCGTGATATTATCACCTACGATTATATGGTCCAGAACCTTAACATCTACAATCTGCAGGATTTCTTTCAGTTTTTTTGTCAATTCAATGTCGTGTTGTGATGGGTCGGTATTACCTGAAGGGTGGTTGTGAGCGAGGATAACCTTTGCGGCATTGAGCCGCAGGACTTCCTTGACCACTTCCCGAGGGTAAACTGTTGTCGAATCAATAGTCCCTTGGAACATTTCCTTCCACTCCAGGATGCAGTTTTTGGTGTCAAGGAACAGACAACCAAAGACTTCATGTTGATATGAAGAGATTTTTGAGGCTATTGCTTCCTTTGCCTCTTCTGAACTTCTGATAAATGACGACCCTTTTTTCAGTGTGGAGCGAGTACGGTTACGGCCCTCTTTAATAATTGCGAGGGTTGTCGCGGTGACGTACCGTCCTTGTTCGTCTTTGATAAATAAATCCATGGCCTAGCTCCTCCTTTTAATTAAATAAGGATAAGACTTTACCAAAGACTTAGGAGTTGTTTTGCACCTGGTAATTTGATTGCTACGGGTTTCTGCAACAGACAGCTTCTTTTGCAAACGTTCTATTTCATTAGCAGCCTCAAAAAGCAGGATGCAATGGCCGAGGTTGCTTTTGTCGGATTTTTTTGCAGTATTCCGCATACTTCTAACTAAATTGATAATCATGGTCCTGCCTCCTTGGAGTGAACAAAAAAAGGGACAAGACTTCCCCGTCAGGGAGGTTTTGTCCCTGATGGGTTGATTATGATGGGTTATGCCGCTTTTCGTATTTCAGCCAGGAGAAAATGCTTGCACTGGTCAGGCTTATAAATACGAATCGGCTTTTCGTTGATTTCACCGCAACCTTGTCGGTCGTACCAACCTATCTTTCTGCCAGACCAAAAAATAAATCCGTCCTTGAGATCGAAGCGGTTGTTGCCGACATAAGCGGTGGCTCCGGCCTTCTTGACATACACAGTCCCGCGAACAACATACTCTTGCGTGATCGAGGCTGTACTGCCGAAAACCGTACTCATGGTGGTTGTGGTCCTAATGGTGACATCCTGGTCATCGTCCATAGACAGATTGCCCAGCAACTCTCGTTGTCGGTATCTGGTCCATGCCTCACTCATATCCTTGACTGCAATCTTGCCAGTCAAAGCCTTTGCCAGTTCGTACATCATGCTGTTTTCTGATTCAGATAATGCGGCCAGCCCTTTATCTGATAGCTCTCCTTCTATGGCTAAAGATGTTTCCATCTTCTGGGCCATGAGCGACAGAGCTTTTTCCTGCATGGTGTCCGCATAGGCCATAAAAAATACACGCACCGGTTGATCTTGCCCGATACGCCACGACCTGCGACTGGCTTGTCTGAGAGTGAATACTGAATAACCGCATTGAAAAAATATAATGGTGGGAAACTCTAAAAGATCGAGTCCGGTTTTCACCAGATTAGGATTGCAGATAAGACAGTCATAAAGCCCTGTCTGAATCTGTTCCTTGAGAAAGTCTTCCCGATGCTCAGGGGTGACATCTGTACTGCGTAAAATCAGAGGATTCATGTCCTGCTTATGAAGTTTCTCCTCCAAGGTTGACAGTAAATCTCGTGTTCCGGTGTGTTCCAGGAAAACAGCTACCTTTCTTCCCTTTTTCTTTTCAGCCGTGATAATTTCCAGCAGCTTTTCTTCTTTGGGCAACAGGTCAATTTCCAGGGCAGGGGCATAGCCCACTGTTTCCTCTGTACCTGCTATTTCCAGGGTGACAATTTCCTCGCGTCTGCATCCATCAGGATACGCCAGTAAGGATTGAAGCATTTTTCCTAAAAGCCGCATATCGCCCCGTGCTAATGCTTGAGATGTCGCATCAGTTAAGTCCTTGGCAAGCTGCGTGTATGCTTCTCCCTGCTCATATTCCATTTTGACCGGCACAATGATCTCTTCGTATTCTGGTAGGGCATCACTCACATCCGCCAGACGAATAAAGGTCGAATGTTCGAGCAGCAGATCGGGCAACAACAGGGGTGATATTCCCGGTGCTTCCTTGACCCGCGACTTTCCGATCTTCCGGCCAATACTGGCTGCGTTGAGGCTTGCGTCTATATCCTTGGTGTCGTAGGTTCTCTGCACAACGCCGTAGCGTTCTGCAAAATGCAAAGACCTGACAAACTCAAAGCCACCGGCCTTCATCTGACGAGGGAACATCCGCCAGAGCAGATAAAACAGATTTGAGCTGTACCCACCCATTAAAGTACCTGTTAAAGCCAGTACCTTTTTTGAGCGAGCGATAAGACAGGACATTGCTTGACCCTGGGCAGTACCGCCGCCCTTGAGTTCATGCACTTCGTCCAGTATCAGGAGATCAAAAAAGTTCTTGGTGTGAAAAAACCGCTTGATAAACTCGGCCTTGGCGTAGCGGCGGACTTTGGTTCTGTCTGCCATCCACATCGGGGTCTTGCAATACTCGCAGGTTTCTTTGCCAGTTGTTACTTGCCCACCGCAATCAGGACAACATTGCCTTCCAAAAACTGTAATCCGCTGGGGAACACGCTGGAAATGCAATTTAGCCCGTTCTTTTCCCATTACCCATATCTCGGTGCCAACAGGTTTTGTTGACGTGAGCTTATTGGCGATGAGCAGATCGAGGCTTTTCCCGTTGAGGTTGATGCAGTTGCATCCGGAGATGGTATCTTGTGCTTCCCGTATCCATTTATTGACCAGGTGGCCAGGACATTGAATAAGGATGCGTTTGTGTGTTTTAGGAATCAGATGAGCAACAGCCAATCCCATAAAGGTCTTACCCGTTCCCATCTCACCTACCATGAAAGCTGCCTTGTGATCTTCTTTGAAAAATGATCTGGCTATTGGGAATATGCCTTTTCTGGTTTGAGACTCAAACGGTTTCCGCAGTAATTGCTGTAACTTTTCTCTGGCCTGTAAATCCCAAGCATCTTCCGCTTTCGGGGAATAGACCGGGTTCATATTCTTTACGACCTCGGCTTTCAGTATATCGCCCCATTCGTCAAGAAACTCGGCCAGCTTGACGGTTTTTGGTCCGTCAATTACTGGTTCGATACTATCGATGATAGCTTCTTCCATAATTCTCCTTTTTAATAGTTGAATAGGGGAGAATATGGCCCCTTGAGGGGAAATACTCTCCCCCTGGTTGGGTTAGGTTGTCAGATTGGTTTGGCTACTGTATCTCTCCGGTCTTGATTGCTTCCAGCGCATGCGACTCTAGTGTCTCATCGCATGGGATATTAACAAGATACGCTTCCTGAAAATCCTCGCCGCCGAAGCTATAAAGTTTTTCAGGGGATATCATTGTCTCCCAGAGCCACTCTTGCCATTGTGGTTTGAGTGGAATGGTGGTTGCTTTATCAACACGGCGGAAGGCTCGTTCCTGCACGGTAGGCAGATCAGGGCCAAAGACAGTTGCATGATCAGAAAATGCGTTGAATCCTGTTGCAACCAGCACCTTGTTTACTACCTCACCGATCTTGCGGGTGCGGCAGGTGCGGATTGAGCCAGAAAAAAGAAGGTCAAATGAATTGTCATTATTGTCAGACACCCTGCAATCCCAATCTCCGCTATAAATGAGCGCAGACATGGCCTTTACATGAGATGGCGAACCGATAAGGCTCAACATACAGCCATGAAATTCTCGGTCTAACCTTCTTACAATCAGGGCGTTGGAATAACAGACGAATCCAGCACATTTTATGGTTAGGTATGATGTTATCATGTAATTTCTCCAAATCCCCTATGCGGGAGGTCTCTCCCGTAAGGGTTTGATGAGGGTTGATGAATGCGTCACTACTGTACGGTAATCAATTCAGCAGTCTGCATGTCAATGATCTTGACTGTCGGGACATACTGGTCTTTGGTGGTAATTGAACCGCCACCATCCCCATTTTCATTGGTCTGGACGATTTTCTCCGTTTTGTGGATAACGCCCTTGATGACCAACTGCCGACCATCTTTCTCAATGGCTCCGTTCATGTATCCTCCTGCCAGCATAAGGGCCAGGTGGCCGTTTTCAAGCGAAGTCAATGGGCGGATATTATTGTTTTTGGTAGGGATAAGTTCTTTCAAAACATCCTGAAGAATCCCTGCCTTGTTAATCAAGGGAATTGCTTCCAATGGGTCAAGGCGATCTATACGGAAGTTGACTGGTCTGTCTGCCTTGGGAATTTCGATTGGCGCCATCATATTAAGCGGCCAAATCGTGTACTGAAATTCTTCCGGTGTCATAGCAGCCAGTCTTTCTAACATTTCTTGATTTTCTTTGGCTGTTCCTGCTGTTACCGCTACTTTCTTCTCTCCAAAGACAATGCACTGCTTGAAAGTGTGAAAATCTTCATCTGGAAACCCCGCTACCTGTAGCGTGAAATGTCGGGCCAGTGTCTTGGCACAATGTTTCAGCACATAATAGGGGATAACAAAAACGAGAATGCCACCAATTTGCAATGTGCGGATATAGGTACGCAAAAACTGATGTTCCAGTCTTTTATCCGAATTGTCGTCTGAATTGATTGCGGTATCGTAGGGAGGGTTGAGATAGAGCAAGCCGAAGGATTGAGATGATATACGAGCCTCGGTAAGAGCATCGCCCCATACTGCCTTAAAAAGCTGTGATTTAGCTTTCGTGGCTCGCTGGTGGTCAAGCTCAACGCCATAGGTTGCGGTGTCGGGGCTTGCCAGTCGGGAAAGAGTGTTGCCGTACCCGCAGCAAGGGTCTAATGCTCTTGAGCCTTTTTTTAAGAAAATTATTCTTTCCAGCAGGGAAACAACACTATCCGGCGTTGGATAAAATCCTGCTTTTGCTTGGGATGCTAGTCGTGCCATGGTCCTGCGCCTCCTTGGAGTGAACAAAAAAAGGGCAAGACACTCCCGACAGGGGATGTTTTGCCCCTGATGGGTTGACTGGTTTTATCGGCTTCAGATTAAAACGGAATGTCCGCGGCCGGCACTGGTGGGTTATCCCCATGAGCAGGCGACGACGAGTCAGTTTCCTTAAAGTTTTTACCGCCAAGCATTTCCACGTTCTTGGCTATAATCTCAGTGGTGTAACGAGTAATACCGTTCTCTTCCCACATTCTGGTCTGCATCTTGCCCTCAATATAGACTTTCGAGCCTTTCTTGAGGTGATCTCCGCAAATTTCTGCCAGTCCTTTCCATGCTACAATTCGGTGCCAGTCGGTATGCTCTTGTTGTGCTCCGTTTTCGTCTTTCCACTTTTCAGTAGTAGCTATAGAAAAAGTTGCTACAGCAGCACCTTTCTGGGTGTAACGAATTTCTGGGTCATTGCCTAAATTGCCGATTATCATTGCTTTGTTCATGTTGTTGCTCTCCTTTATGAGTTGTTGGTTTATGCCGCTTTTTTGGTTTTTGGGATTGTCGTCTTGGAGGTATTAATATCCAGGAATGAATACGAGCTTGATTCTTGAAATTCTTGCATCGTATGACCCATATCCGCCAAAAATGCTGTTAAGCGTGCGGTATCAGTATGTTGCCGTGAGCGAACTGCTTTTGAAAGGATGGTGTTGTTGACTTTGATTGAATGTCCGGCCTGATTCACTATTGAAAGCAACTTGGCCTTTATAGGTTCAATCTGTTTGTTCAATGCCTTGCCCTGTTCCTGCATAGATCGTAATTCGGTTACACAGTCTTCCATTTCTGGAACCTCTTCGGCTGCAAATCTGGGGCATGTGGTCAAATTATTACAATATCCGCAAAGCAGGCTGGGTTCAGTTGATGGATTTTTTGGATGGCCGAGCACCATGAACTGATAATCTGTCCAGATGGATGTCGCCCTGTCTTTCAATCCTTTGTACAAAATCTCATCTGGCTTGTAACCGTTGAAAAATCCAATATCACCGCTTCCCAAATCAATGGCCAGAACTGCACCTTTGATCTTGTGATCGGGGTATTGTTCGGCCAATGCTCCCATCTGCATATATAATTGGGATTCCCAGGAGCTATATGGCCCGTCAGGAATGGCACTAACCGATTTGACTTCGAGTACGGCTTTGAGTTTCGGTGCATTGAAAACAAAATCAATGTGGCATCTGATGGGAGTATTACCGCTGGCAATAGCCTCAACCTGTCGGTCGAAATTATCATAACCGGCGGCGGTCATTGCGTTTGCGACAATATCCTCGGCCATGTGTCCTCTTTGGAAACGGAACAATGTGGCCAGGTCATGTTCAGGGGGATGTAATCGGTCAAGTATTACCTTTCGTGGGCAGTATCCAATATCAGATGCGCCAAGGTAGCTGCTTCGATCTCCCAGGGTAGTCAGGGTGTGTTGTCTTGCAAACTTCTGTAAACCAGTGAACAGTGTTTTTTTGATATCCATGATATTCTTCTTTAAAAATGAAAAATTTGAAGGAGAACACACGGATTTCCCTTGAGGGAAGAGTGTTGCTCCCTCGTTGGGTTAAGAAACCGTTTTCAGTTCGGTTTAGTTCGGTTTAATGGGTTATCTCTTTGTACCAGTTCTTATTTTCCTTGTTCCACTTAAAGCCTGCTGATTTCAACAATTCCTTCTTATCGAAGAGCTTGGTTCCTACTGCTACCACGTAATTATCAAATTGCTGATATTTAATACCGGCAATTTTCGGCAGGGAAGCAGGAATGGCGGGTTCTGGTGGAGGAACTTGTTGAGACTGAACCGGTGGTTGTGTTGCTGGCATGGACTGTTGGGTGCTTTTCGGTAAAGATTGTCTCGATGGAGCTTGTAGGCTGCATGAATTGTAAACAGTCTCAAGTAAGCCACGATATGAATCTTGTCCGATAGAGCAAAGGGAGAGACATTTCTGAAGTGCATCGGTAATTGCCCCTTTCTGAGCATCGCCAATATTACCTCGTACAATCTGCATCTGTCCTTTATGTGATCCCTTGCAAAGCCAGTCAGCATCGATTTTCAAAAATAATTTCACCTCTGCGACTGCCTGATTTTCAAAAATCTCCTCTTTAGTCAGTTCATAACGCCAATTTTCCGGTGAGATGATCTGATTCACTGCGTCAAAAACATACTGTGGTTTGTAACCATAGCGAATTTGACCACTAAAGTCGATTTTCTGTACAGCATGATAGCCAAAACATCTAAGCATGTCGTTGATTGCATTGATCTTTTCTGTGAGCGTGGTCATGGTCGTTCTCCTTTTATCTTGTGGATTGTGGGAGAAGACAACTATGCCCCTGATGGGAGAGTTGTTTTTCTCCCGATTATGGGGTTGGTGTTGCTCTATTGATATGCGCTATGGGGAATCAACGACAAAAGAAATCAAACGGATTTCTCCACAAAAAAGAGGTTCGCAAATGCGATTAAACTTTTCCTGTATGGGATTTGTCCAGACGGATTTATCTTGTCGATGAAAAAAAAGGGGGGTTGGAAAAGTTGACGAAGAGGACGATGAAATCAGAAAAAATAATATTGTCGTCTTGTCAGGGTGGCCATATCAAAATCATACAAAAAAGAGGTTCACAAATGTGATTAAACTTTTCTTGCAGAAATCATATGGCAGGTACAAAAATCACTGGGTCATTCATCGAAATATATTTTGAAAAATATACCATGAAGCCTCAGTTATTTTCCCGGAAGGGATTACTTAATTAAATTAAGTGGAATTATATTCCAAATAAATATCTTTTCTTGAAAGAAATCAAGAAAAAATTTCATGTTTTTGCCTCGTTAGCATTTTTCAATGCTTCTTTGCGCCGTTTTAATTGTTTCTTATCGGTGAATAATAATTTTTCATATTAAATTCTGGAGTAAATTTCACTTTTTCACATAAAAACAGAAAAAAATGAAAATAATTTCTCAAAAAAGCAGACATGGCCGGAAAGAGACAATAGGAGGGAAAAATAACATCCGGCAAATATGCAGACCCAATATAACGAAATCATCAATTCCTTCGTCGATAAATATGGCTTGAGCCGCGGTCAGGTTGTGGCCGAGATCGAGAAGACCTTTTCGACGCTGCTGTCTCGCTGGTATGGGACAGGTACGGTTGTCCTGTTTGGTGACGACTACCTGCAAGCACTGCACTATGCCAAGCAGTCCGGTATTCCTTTGCAAAATCAGCTTAATTTTGTCTCCGTGCGGGGCTGGAACACTATCCAGAGGGCACTTGACCAGAATTTTGCCAAGATTGCTTGCCTGCATGAAGTGACTCGTTATAAACAATTGGAACATGAGCTACGATGGGGGGATATTATCCGTAAAAACAATGGTGGTTTCCTGGTGGAGATTGAGATTGAAAAAGGCCAGGCAATCATAGCCGAGTGTCCATTGAATCGTGTTGGTGTGCATGAATGGAATATGTTGGGCGTCGGCCAAAAACGAGCATTTCATCTGCGACGGGTTGACTCTGTAAAATTGCACGGTATCACACGGGTCAAGGTGGTAGTTGATCGTGTTTCAAAGAATCTGGTGACAGCTTTGCTTAGAGAGCAGCTTGGCACTGCCACAGAGATAAAGCTGTATTGCGCCAATCGTTATGTCGGCCATAAGAGTTTTGTTGAAGCCAGCGGGTTTTTACCAAAACAGGCAATTTTGACTGCATCCAGGGAATTGCATGAGCATATCCAGGTCACGGTCGGTGAAAAATCTTGATCTGGAGAAAAAAACAACCCAAAGAGCCATATACCCAAATAGGCGATGGCTTTCATCTGGACCATCCGGACAAGATAATACCGCTTGGAATTCCTGATAATGACCGCAAAGGGCATTTCTGGTGCTTCGGGACAACCAGGGTGGGGAAGACCCGCACCATGGAAGGAATCATCGAGCAGGATATTCGCAAGGGGTATTCAGTAGTAGTCATCGACCCCAAGGGTGACAACGAACTGTTCTCCAAAATAGTACAGGTGGCTTTCGATACTGGCAGGCAAGAGGATTTAATTCTGATTACCCCTGTCTTTCCCCAATACAGTGCAGTTATAAATCCCCTTTCTCATTACTATATGATCGAGGAAATAGTGGCCCATATTACCGCCGGTGTTGCGGTAGGCAGAGACCCTTTTTTCTTCTCTGTTGCCTACGAAATAAGCCTGGTGGTGGTACAGGCCCTTATTGTGCTGGCCGAAGCCAATAATAAAAAACCGGATTTTAATCTCAATGATGTCAAAAATAATATCAGTCATGCTGATCTGGAGAAGCTTAAAGAAAGAATCGAAGGTATTGACACCCCACAGGCCCGACAGCTTGCTATGGATTTACGAAGGATTATCGCTTCGACAGCCGACTACCATTCCAAGGTGGCCTCTTCGCTGCGTGTGGCACTGACGGAATTAACCAGTGGCAATGTAGGACAGATTCTTGGCCAGGCCAACGAAAACCGTTTCATTAGCCGCCTGGAGCAAGACAAATGCGTTATCTTGATCGTCCAGCTTGGCTCTTTGCTCACCAAACGGGCGGCTTATACCGCTGGGAAGGTCATTGTTTCTAATATTCAGGCTTTTGTCGGTCGCAGGTATTCCAGTGATAAAAAGATATTTTCGTCTCTGGCCCTACATATCGACGAGGCCCAATCTGTTTTATATGAAGGGATAGAGGAACTCTTTGCCAAGGCTGGCGGTGCTGGGGTCTTTATCCACGGCTATTGCCAGTCAGTGAGTCAACTCTATGCCGAGATTGGCCAAGATCGAGCCAATACTATCCTGGATAACTGCAATACCAAATTGTTTATGCGGGTGCCGGATGCCAAGACCGCCACCTATATCTCAGATCATCTTGGAGAAAAACGGGTTTTCAGTCCGGTTATCTCTGTGGGGGGTGGGCTGGCTATCAGAGAGACCGAGGATGTACGGGTTAAGCACACCGAAGTGCTTAACCTGGCTCCCCGTCAGTTCTTCATGACTACCTATTCAGGTATTTATCGGGGAATCACCGCGGATGTTCCCTCGGCTGATCTCAAGGTGATCTTCCCCGAAATCAGACCACAATGGGACGATTATCTTGAAGACCTGTCAGGCGAAGAAGAGCGGGGGGACGGATGACTGCTGTCCGGATCAATACCATCATTGGTCTTGGAATTTTGTTCTTTGTTGGAATAATATGCAGACTTCTCGTACGGTCAGAGAAAAAACCTGCTGTATCCAAAAAGGAAGTGCTGTTACAAGACTTATCTCAGTTGTGGATTAAAAACGGAGAGGTCAATATAGCTGATCTGGCTCCACTCTGGCGGGATGAGCCTGTATTGGAAGCTAGCGAAGGGGTATTCATCGAATTTCAGAATGCACGGATACAGGAATTCTACAACAAACATATTCTATCTTTACGCCTTGCTACTCAACAACAGGCAGTTTGCCGTGATCTTTTGTCTTTGCTGGACACGGAAGGCCAATGTCCATCCGTGGTCAATGTCAGTCGTGATGTAGAAGCCTCCTGGGATTCCAACACCTATGCTCTGCTTAGTCAAACAAACCTGATTGACCATTCCCTGAATGTGGCTGAACAGGTTATCCGGCTGCTGCAAGAATCTGATACCGGCTATCTTATGCCGGATACCATCGTTGCGGCCTTGTCCCATGATCTGGGGAAATTGCCATCCATCCGTGGTCATTTGTACAGCCTGGGCGAACATCCCTTAGCCGCCGGCCGAATTCTGGTCGGTCTTCAATCGTTCAAAGGACTTCAGCAAAAAGAGGAAATATTACAGGCCGTAAAATTCCACCACAAACAGCCTCAGGAGTTGCTGGGTAAGACTTTGAAACGGGCGGATCAACTTGCACGACAACAAGAGTTAGAGCAGGCACAGGAGCGACTCCAACCATTAGAGAAGCCTCCCCAATGGCACAACGAAGCAAAGGCGCAAGACGGCATATTTGATGAAAAACCAGAGACAAAAAAGAAGATGGCAGCCCCAAAGCTCATCAACCTGTCATGGCTTAACACCCATGCCTTATTGAAAGACATGCGGCCCTATATCAACAAATTAGAGGGGAGAAGGTTCCAGGCATTTTCCATGGCGAATGGTTTTGTCTATTTTATGCCAAAGATACTGGAGGTGATTGCCAGGAAACAGGCGGAAAAAGCGGGAGTGCTGGAAGTAGTCTCTATGGAAGATAAAGAAATGCGGGAGGTATTGTTATCTATCGTCCATCAACTACGGCAGGAGAATGTCATTGCCAATGGCCTTTTGAAAGACAATTATTTTGGGGCATATTACACCGTAACCATGAAATCAGGCGCAACCATGAACGGCTATTACACGCCTTGTCATGCCGAGGCGTTTGACTCGATTGCCGTTATGGAGGATGCTAAATCCGGTATCCTCCTGGACTTGGTATCTGTTGAATCAGTTCACGGAAATAAACAGGCATGAGCAACAACATAAACAGTAATGGATTTAGTGGCTATAAGGGCGGCAGCGCCGGCGGCAGCGCCGGTGGTAGCAGTGGTGGTAGCAGCGGTTCATATAGCCAGAATGCCGCATTTATCAATACAGACTCTCGTCAATATATAAAGCCAAGGAGTATCCTCAGTGTAATCTCGGATATTCAGCAATATTATATGATGGAAAAATTGGGTAAAGACTTACCCACAGAGTATTTGACATTGGAAAATGCTCTGGGATTTTTCAATGTCGGGGCTAAAAGTGGTCTTACAGAAGGACTCTTCCTGCTCTTGCTTCTACCAGCGGTTGATATGTATTTTGTGCCTTTTGTCCTGAAATCACCAAGTTTGTTTATAAAAATCATGTTCGGCTCTTTTCCTTTTCTGCCGGTCATCGCCAATACCTTTCTTTGCGCCTATATCAGTCGATACTTTGTTGGCGTAGTTACCCGCAAGGCCATCAATTCTTTCTTCACCGGCAGGATGCTCGTACTGATATTTAAAAGTTTCATGATCTATATTTTCTACACCTTATTAACCGGCTTGAGCACCCCGGAAAGGGTCTGGTCACTAGCTCAACATGCCAATAAAAATGCCGAAGCAATCTATTATGGCTATATGACGATGCTTCCCAATATCATGCCGATAGCCACTCGATGTTCTTTGCTTGTTATGGTGGCCGCCATCCTGCCATACGGGATAGCCTTTTTAATAGATATGTGGCGGAGAAGCAAAATCAAACGCAACCATGCCAGGATTACCGGTAGATCTTAAAAAGATATCAATTTATAGGGAGAGCAAAATGGAGAATGAAATAAAGGAAACGTCGAAAGATAAAAAGAGATTTACCAAGGAAGAGATCATGGAGAGAAAAATCTCCATGGTCAAGGAACGTGGATCAAGGGTCATGAAAATTAACTCACCAATGGGCAGCATCATATTCAATGTTCTGCGGCAATTCGACCAGGCGTATGCTCATTTCAAGGGGCAGTTGGGAGAACCAGGCGGGGTCTCTCATGAAGAAGGAGCTGCGCTCATGGAAGATGTACGAAAAAACACAATGGCCTTCTCTGAGCTGACAGCCCGGTTGAGCAAAAAAGTTAAGTTCAAGTATTATATGCCCCAGGAGTTAAAGGAACAACAGCAGGCTACAAGTGGGAAGAAGGATGCGCTTCCGGATGGAGAGATAATTGGATAGAATCTCACAAGCAAGAGGGCTCTCAATAAAAAGGCCCAAATTAAAACGTGTGAATTCAAATGGCTACAAACCACTGTGCCCATAATGTGCCCATGAAGCGCCTGCCCTCCATCAAGGAGCTGGTCGCTCAAATCGGCGCATCCGAATGGTTCTGGCGGACTCAAATTTGGGATAATGCCCTCCCTGTGTCTAGGTCGGCAAAAAAAAGTTTGTTGAATAACAAAAACAAGCAAGTTTTCCACGATGCTTCAAACAACACATGACATAAACTTTCATCAAGGTATAATGACGCCTGATGAGGTTGCCCAATTCCTGCGGAAAAGCCCAAGCTGGGTTTACAAGCATTGGCAGGAGCTGGGCGGTGTGAAGCTCGGAGGATCTCTTTTCTTTCCAAATAAGGAGAACCTTTATGAGCGTATATTCTGTAAAAAGCAAGGGGTGGAGGTACGACTTCACTCACAAGGGGATCAGGTACACGGAAACCTGGTTCAAGACAAAAAAACAGGCCAAGCAGGCCGAAGCAAGGAAAAAGGAGGAAATAAAGAATCCGCCACCAGTTCAGGAAACTCCAACCGACATGGAATTCTTGGAACTGGTTAATCATCGGCTTGACCATGTTAAAGCTTACAACTCTGGGCGGCATTACCAGGAATATCAGTATATGGCAAAAAGATGGGTGAAGCAGTGGGGCAAACTTCTTTGCAGTGAAATTACCCAGAACATGGTTGAGCATTTCATATGGAAGCGGGGCAAAATTTCAGCTTTCACGGCGAATAAAGAAATTCGATATCTTCGAGCAACTTTCAACTACGGCAAAAAAAGAAAATTCATCATAACGGACCCATCAGATGACATCGAATTTATGCCGGTTGAAAAACGAGTAAAATATGTTCCATCGTCAAAAGATATTGACAATGTTATTGCTGCTGCCAATCCCGATATCCAGGAATATCTCTGGACTATTCGGGAAACAATGGGCCGAAAGAGCGAAATTGACCGCTTGATTTGGGAGGACATCGATTTTCAGCGTAAGGAAGTGATTCTTTATACACGAAAAAAGAAAGGCGGTCACCTCACACCAAGAAAAGTGCCGATGACTCAGAAGCTTTATGAAATCTTATGGGGCAGGAATCAAAATAGTGAACCTGATAAACCATGGGTTTTCTGGCACAGATACTGGAGCAGAAAAGAAGGCAGATTTGTGGAAGGCCCTTACAATGACCGGAAGAAGATCATGAAAACTCTTTGTGCGAAGGCGGGAGTGAGATATTTCCGCTATCACGCACTAAGACATGCCGGAGCATCGGTCATGGAGAGTTTCAATGTGCCGATAGGATCTATTCAGAGAATTCTTGGTCATGAAAACCGTACCACAACGGAAATTTACCTGCACAGCATCGGTGATTCTGAAAGACAAGCAATAGATGTTTACGAGCATGCCAGACAAAAATCTCACACAGATTCTCACATGAAATAAAAAAGGACTTAACCAAAAAATGGCTAAGTCCTTAATATGTTTGGTGGGCCGTCCCGGGATCGAACCGGGGACCTGCTGATTAAGAGTCAGATGCTCTACCGATTGAGCTAACGGCCCATGTTGTGAACGGGACCTATACTTAGCATACTGAGGGCATGATCGTCAAGTATCGTTTCAGCTGTTTTCTTTGACAATCTTTTTTATATCCTCGGTGGTAATGGTTTCATGATCAAGGAGGGCCTGGGTCATGGCCTCAAGGATTTTCCTGTTGTCGTTCAGTATTTTTTTTGATGTGTCATAGGCTGAATTGACGAGGGATTTTACCGCGCCGTCAATTTTCAGTGCCGTGGCCTCGCTGATGATCGGGCCGGGGTAGCCGGGCGCGGGATTTGCCGCCTTGAAGGTGATGGTGCCGATTTCTTCACTCATGCCCCATTCGCACACCATTTTGCGGGCCAGATCAGAAACCCGGTCAATGTCATTGCCGGCGCCGGTGGTGATGTCACCCAGGGCAATTTCTTCGGCGATTCTGCCGCCCAGCAGAATGCAGAGATTGTTGAAGAGATAGGATTTCGAATGGGAAAGCTTATCCTCTTCCGGCAGCTGCATGGTAAGTCCCAGTGCCTTGCCGCGGGGGATGATCGTTACCTTGTGCACCGGGTCGGCGCCCGGCAGCATCCATGCGGTCAGGGCATGGCCGGCCTCATGAAAGGCGGTGATCTTCTTTTCCTTGGCCGTAATAATGAGGCTGCGGCGTTCTGCGCCCATCATGACCTTGTCTTTGGCCTTTTCAATAACGTCCATGGTAACTTTGCCGCCGTCGCCTTTTCTGGCCACCATCAAGGCCGCCTCGTTAACCATGTTGGCGAGTTCTGCGCCGGAAAATCCGGGAGTGCCTTTGGCGATGATCTTCCAGTTCACGTCACTGTGAACCTGGATTTTCTGGGCATGCACCTTGAGAATCTGCTCGCGGCCGCCCACATCCGGCAGGGGGACCATTACCTGGCGGTCGAAACGCCCGGGCCGCAGCAGGGCGGGATCAAGAATATCCTGGCGGTTTGTCGCGGCAATGATGATTACCCCCTCGTTGCCTTCAAAACCATCCATTTCCACCAGGAGCTGATTCAGGGTCTGCTCCCGTTCATCATTGCCGCCGCCTCCACCGCCGGCGCTCCGGTGTCGGCCCACGGCGTCAATTTCATCAATAAAGATGATGCAGGGCGCTTTTTTCTTCCCTTCTTTAAAGAGATCGCGGACACGGGAGGCGCCGATGCCCACATACATCTCGACAAAATTTGAACCGCTGATGGAAAAAAAGGGAACGCCTGCCTCTCCGGCAATCGCCTTGGCCAGCAGAGTCTTGCCGGTTCCCGGTTCACCGTAGAGCAGAACCCCTTTGGGGATGCGGGCTCCGGCCTCTGAAAATCTGGAGGGGTCTTTGAGGAAGTCGACGATTTCCACCAGCTCATCTTTTGCCTCGTCCACCCCGGCGACGTCTTTGAATTTTATCTTGGACTCCTGGCCGTCAATCAGGCGCGCCCGGCTTTTGCCGAAGGCCATGGCCTTTCCGCCGCCGCCTCCTTTTTCCCCGCCCTGCTGGGTAAAGAAAAACCAGAGAAAAATAATAAGCAGAAAGGGGACCCAGGATAGGAAGGTCTGCAGAAACCAGTGCGGTTTCTTCGGCTCCCGGACCTCAATGTTCACCCCGGATTTGAGCAGGGGGGCGACAGTCGCCGGGTTGTCCGGGGAAACGGTTTTAAAGGACTCGCCATTGGAGTTGGTCCAGGTTATGACGTTTCCCTCAAGCTTTATATCAGGAATAACCCCTTGTTCGATCCGTTTTAAAAAATCCGTGTAGTTGACCTGGATGATGTCATCGGGCGGCTTTTTGAACACATTGATGAGAACAATGCCGATCAGTCCGATAATGAGCCAGATAGAAAGATTTTTATAAAAATATTTCAAAAAAGTTCTCCTGGAAGGTGTTTTTTTGTCTGCTTAAGGGCTGGACGCATTATGCGTCCGCCAATTTCCATGGGCGGCAATATGCCGGAAGCAAAATCCCTGGGGAGATTTCAATTGATATAAACATAAGTTTGGGGAAAGGTAAAGCGGCTATCTGCATGGAAAAGCATAAAAAAAAGACCTGGCCGGACGGCCAGGTCTTGGAGGAAGAAGCTGTGTTGTTTTTTAGCTGATTACAGTGTATATCTTTCTGATTTACTTTTTAACCCCTTGGGCCGCCACCCAAAAAGGTTACTTGGAGAAGCTTTCTCGTCTTGGCTGATAAGATTAAGCTTGTTGGGTATTGTCTACAGCAACAGGCGTGCCATTTGCTGATTTGTTGCCGGATAATGACCTGGTATTTTTTCTTTTTGTGTAATAATAGATGGTTATCAGGTAGTGGCGAGTTTGGTGGTTGTCGTTGTTATTTGACATGAATGACGCAATGTGAGCCCGGTATGCTTGCATGGTGGACGCATATTGCGATTTGGGCGCAAAAGAAGGCGTGATTCTGCTGCGTGAATTTATTCGAAATTTTTCGCTACGGGATGTGTTGTTAATTGTTTGATTTTAAATAAAAAAATGTCATATTGTCATTGCTTCCGGCGAATTTCAGAAGGTGAATCGGGCTAGAAATGATCTATCAATGTTAAGCTTAATTTGTAATTGCGTTGATATTTTTTCTTGACAATGCTGGTGTCCTGTTTTAAATATATTTCAAAGTCTACTGTAATTGTTTGTTGATTATATTTTATCGTTGAATTTCTCAAGAATACGTTTTTTAAAAAAGGAGGTGGGCAGACTAAAAAGAGGAAACTTCCCGGAGTGGATCCGCCAATTTGTTCCGGTGAGTGAGAGAGAAAAAGTTCTGAGCAGAGATGCTCACTTATTGTAAAGGAGAAGCAAATGGACGGCTTATTATTTCTCGTTTTTTGGCTAGGTTGCGCTTCGCTCCATACGGTTTATGATCTCAAGGTCAAGCCGGTGCTTCGTGCGGTTCGTGAAGAAAGTGATTTTTCCTAGTCACATTTTTTTGATGATTGTCCTTGTGATCCATGAAACAAAATCGAAGGAGTGAATGCAATGAACAATATATTAGCTCAGGTTCTCCCCCAAGAGGGTGAAGGACTGTCGGTAAAGTCTTCCAGCGGCTATAATGCCGCTATAGCCTTAAGTGGCTTGTTGACGATCGTTGGTATCGGTTTCGGAGTGCATGCTTTCCTGCAGGGTTATCACACTGCGTATAACGTTACCAGGGAAGTGCCCTGGGGGCTTCTTATCGCCACCTATGTTTTCTTTGTTGTAACCTCTACTGGTCTGTGTCTGGTTTCATCAATCGGTCATGTGTTTAATGTCGAAGCTTTCAAGCCTATCGCCAAACGCTCGGTCTTCATGGCCATTACCACCATTATCGCCGGGTTTGTGGTAATTGCCTTTGAGATTGAAAACCCCTGGCGGATGGCCATCTATAATGTTATCTCGCCCAACCTGACCTCCAACATCTGGTGGATGGGTACCCTGTACGGCGCCTATCTCTTTTTCATGCTGATTGAGTTTGCCCTGCTCCAGGCAGGCAAGCATAAACAGGCCGGCTATCTGGGCCTGATGGGTGTTGTCGCCGGTGTGGCCGCCCACAGTAATCTCGGTGCGGTATTCGGATTGCTCAGTGGCCGCGAATTCTGGCATGGACCCTACATGCCCATTTATTTCATCACCTCTGCCATGATGTCAGGCAGTGCTGCCGTCATCTTCTTCCACTGGATCGGCTACAGGGCTAACGGCTGGAAGATGAGCCCGGCCCTTGAGAGCTCCCTGCAGTCAACCGCCAAACTGGGCGCCCTGCTGATGACCGTCATCATGTTTTTCACCTGCTGGAAGGTTATTTCCGGTGTCAGTGGTCAACCCCCAGGAAAATACGAGGCCATGATGTCTATCCTGAGTGGCCCCTATTCAGTGAATTTCTGGATCGGTGAGGTCATGATGGGCATGGTTATTCCTTTTTGTATTATTCTTGCTGTCCGGGCAAAAAATTTAACCGCCCTCTTCATCGCATCCGTTTCAAGCATAATCGGTATTTTCATCATGCGTTATGATCTGGTGGTGGTTGGTATGATTGTCCCTCAGTTACATGATATGGGTATCGTAGGTCAGCCGCATCTCTGGTCATATACCCCGAGCCTCCATGAGGTTATGGTGGTGGTAGGCGGTATGTCTCTTTGTGCCATGGGGTTTCTGATGGGTGAGCGCCTTTTCAAGGGCCATCTGTCCGAGGATCACTAAAATAAAGGCTTTGTGGACAAGGAAGGTGGGGGAGTATTCCTTCCCCGCCTCTCTCGCAAAAGCTGCAAAACAGGACAAAGAGTCTAAGGAGAAGAAAATGGCCAGGAAGAAGTCTGATATACAGCCCTTACGGCCTGATTTGCCGATTTACCCGATTGGTGTTGCGGCAAAATTGCTCAATGTCCATCCGAGAACGCTTCGCATTTATGAAGCTGAAGGATTGATAAAACCTGCCCATCGTGGGTCGCGGCGCATGTTCTCTCCAAATGATATCAGATGGATAGATTGTCTGCGGAAGATGATTCATGAGCAGGGCATCAGTATCCCGGGTTTGAAGAAGTTGTTGAAGCTGATTCCCTGCTGGGAAGTAGCCGGTTGTCCCGCTGACATCCATGAAGGATGTCTGGCGCGGGTTGACTGGTCATGTCCCCGCACCCTGTATGAGGTTGGCGATAAGGTTGCTGAGCGCCAGGCAAAGTTGGCAGATCAGGAAAAGAAAAAAAAAACCACTGGAAAAAAAAAGCAAGTATTACCAGGTTGATTTTTCCGCACATCTCACCCCTTGCTGCCGACGCTTTTCAGGAGCAGGAAAGAAAATTGTGTGGATGAGCAGGTATCATCCGCTTGAAAGTGAGGTCGCGGACGCTGTCCGCCTCGCCTCTTGACAAGGAAAATGCCACGATTTGCTAAGTTGAAAACAGCGGAATTTTTCTCAGCAACAGAGGAGTTCCGCTGTTTTTATTTCAGGCCGGCCCTCTTTCCCGTTGCGGGCACCTTCACTCACCCTCTTCACCCGCAGCCTCCTCGCCCGCCGGGTTCTTCAAGCCGTAGCGGTCAATTTTGCGGCGCAATGTGTCCTTGGATATCCCCAGTTCCCGGCAGGTATCCATCCGGCGCCAGTTGTTTTTCTCCAGGGAGAGGTAGATCGCCTGCTTTTCGATTTCTTCCAGGGTCTGTGAGTCGGTGACTATTGGCGCAACTTTCGCCTGGGGTGCGCCGCCGGGCATGTAAAAAGGTTCGGGTAGATGCTCGGGCTGGATAAAGCCGCCGTCGCAGAGGATAAAGGCGTATTCAATGATATTTTCCAGTTCCCTGATGTTGCCCGGATAGTCGTGGCGCATGAGAATATTCAAGGCCGCACTGGCAATGCCCACGATATCCTTTCCCTGCAACGCGCTGAACTGCTTGATGAAATGATCGGTCAGCAGGGGGATGTCTTCTCTCCTCTCCCGCAAGGGTGGCAGGTGAATTTTCACCACGTTGAGCCGGTAAAAAAGATCCTCCCGGAACGAGCCCTGCTGCACCAGCTCCTGCAGATTGCGGTTGGTGGCGGTGATGATGCGGACATCGGCTGAAATCGGCGTATTGGAGCCCAGGGGCTCGTATACCTTATTCTGCAGTACCCGCAGGAGTTTCACCTGCAGGGACTGGGGGATGTCGCCGATTTCATCGATGAACAGAGTGCCTTTCTCAGCCGCGGCAAAACGGCCGATCTTGTCTTTTTTGGCATCGGTAAATGCCCCTGCCTTGTAACCGAACAGTTCCGACTCGAGTAAGGTTTCGGGAAGGGCGCCGCAGTTAACGATGACAAAAGGTTTATCCGCCCGGTGGCTGGCATGGTAAATGGCGCGGGCCACCAGTTCTTTTCCTGTGCCGCTTTCCCCCAAGATCAGGGCTGTGCTCGGGCTTTTGGCGATTTCCGGCAGAATATTGAAGATGCGTTGCATGGCGCTGCTTTTGCTGATGATCTCGTCAAAGGTATAATTTTTTGCCAGCTGTTTGCGCAGGCTGGTGAGAGTCGACAGGTCGCGGAAGGTCTCAACTCCGCCGATAATGTTGCCGTCATTGTCGATGAGCGGCGCAGCGCTGATGCTGATGGGGATTTTTTCTCCCTTGGAGTTGGTTATGGTGATGGAAAGATTGGCGGAAGGTTTGCCGATGTACAGGCATTGGGCAATGGCGCAGTTTTTCCCGCAGATGCTTGAATGGAAAATGTCGCTGCAGAATTTACCAATGGCATCCTTGCTTGACCAGCCGGTGATATGCTCCGCGGCCCGGTTGAAGGAGGTGATCTTCCAGTTGCGGTCCACCGTGAAAACTCCGTCGGCAATGGAATCAAGGATGAGATGGTTTTTGATGCTGCTCGTTATGTCCCGGAAGGTTTCAATGCCGCCGACGATCTTGCCCTGGTGGTCCAGGAAGGGGGCGGCGCTGATACTGAGCGGAATGGTTTCGCCTTTTTTCGATTTTATGTAAATGGTCTGGTCAATGATTGTTTTTCGCTGTTTGACGCTCTGGCCGAGAATGCAGGCCTCCCCGCAGACATTCGAATGAAAAATCTGGCTGCATGATTTGCCGATAACTTCCTTCTCGGCCCAGCCGGTGATTAATTCCGCGGCCTTGTTGAATGAGCTGATTTTCCAGTTTCTATCAACCGTAAAAACGCCGTCGGCAATGGAGTCTAAAATCAGTTTTTTGGTGATGGTCGCGGTGATATCGCGGAAGCTTTCCACCCCGCCGATGACCTTCCCCTCGTGATCTGTCAGGGGAGCGGCGCTGATATTGACCGGCACCGTTGTGCCGTCTTTTCTCTCGATAAAGATCGACCTGTCCAGGATGGTTTTGCCGTCGCGGACGCTTTTGGCCAGCAGGCAAGACTCGCCACAGACGTTGGAGTGAAAAATTTCCCGGCAGGACCTGCCGATGACCTCTTGATGGGACCAGCCGGTGATGGCTTCCGCCGTTCGGTTAAAAGAGGTGATCTGCCAGTTGATATCAACGGTAAATACCCCGTCAGCCAGTGAGTCAAGCACCAGCTGATTGACCATGAATGATTGGGGGGTTTCCTGGAAACTGACAATGGCTCCGGCAAGGTTTCCCGCCTCATCCGGCACGGGAATGGCTGTGACGATAACCGCGGGGTTATGTCCGGCGGCGGGATTTTTCAGGGCCATGGGAAAGGAGGTCATTGATTTGCCGGATGCTATGGTGGCGCAGAGAGTGAAAAAATTCCGCAGGTGATCATGCTGGCTGAAAAAATCATGGCACTTCATACCAATGGCTTCCGCAGCCTTTACTCCCAGGAGATCCTCGGCGGCCTGGCTGAAGAAGGTGATCTCCCACCTGGAGTTTACGGTGAATACAGGGAGTGAAACCTGTGCCGGCGCTGTGATTTGCTCATTCATATGGCGATATTCTATGATCTGTTCGATTGGCTTCTGGCTACATGATTCTTATTAAGATTTAAACAAAACAACTTAGTCATTAGCTTGTCCGCAGTCAAGCCACTTGTGCCTGTGCCACAGTTCTGTTGCAGAATTGACTTGACAGTTTTGCTTTTGTGTGATTTTTTGGGCGACGCGGTTGTATATCTTTTATAACAGATAGATTGTTTGGCGGATCGCAGAGTTTATTACTGTAATATATTTGGATGACACGCAAAAATTGGCGCCTCGCAATTGTCGTCTCGCTTTTGCCGGCTGCCCTGGTAATAATTTTTTGAGGGAGATGCACTATGAAAAAAATTAGCGACTTGGAAAAGCTCAAAAATGAGGGAGTTGAAAATTTGCCCTCCAGTGAGCGACGACGTTTTTTGAAATTCGGCCTCTCGGTAACCGGTGTGTTCCTGGGTGGCTCCATCTTGTCCCTGACCGCAGCCCGCAATGCCCAGGGTATTGTCGAAGTCATGCCGCCCCAGGCGCAGAAATTTCCTTACAGTCCTCATTACTCCATGGTTATTCGTCAGAATCGCTGCATAGATTGTGAGCGCTGTAAAGAGGCATGCGTTAAAACCAATCATGTGCCTTCCTATGGTTACAGAACGACCATCCTGGAGATGGAAAGAGAAACCAGTCCCGGCGAGAGCGAGCGTATTTTCATGCCGGTGCTCTGCAACCACTGCAACCGTCCCCCCTGCGTGCGTGTCTGCCCGACCAAGGCCACCTATAAGGATAAGAAAACCGGCATTGTCATGATGGACTATAAAAAATGCATCGGCTGTAAAACGTGCATGGCCGCCTGTCCTTACAATGCCCGCTATTTCAAGGAAGAGATCCGTGCGGTGGACAAGTGCAACTTCTGTTATGATACAAGACTTTCCCAGGGAGAGAAAGATACGGCCTGCGCCGCCGCCTGCCCGGCTGATGTTCGTGTATTTGGCGATCTTTCCGATCCTGAGAGCAGGGTTTACAAGCTGATCCATGCTCCGGAAAAGGTTGCCTGGGTATTGCGTCCTGAAACCGGAGCGCTTCCCAATATCTACTATATGAACGACTAATTGCCAGAGAGGATGAATATATGAATATTAATCAGAAAGGTTTTGCGGGTTTTTTCAGTGTATTGGCTCTTGCCGGATTGCTGCTGGCCCTGGTATGGGGGCAGGCGGTCGGGGCGGAAGAGTATGATGAAGATACCTATGGCCCCGAGGCGCCGATTGTCTTTGTTGCTCCGGTAAAGGCGGTTATTTTCACCCATAAGACTCATACCATGGATGCCGGTCTTACTTGTGACAGCTGCCATGATGAAATTTTTCAGATGGAGAGCGGTTCAACGGAACAAAATGATGATTTCACCATGAAGTCGCTTTATGATGGCAAATATTGTGGCTCCTGCCATGATGGTGAGACTGCTTTTGCTTCCAATACCCGTTGCACGGTGTGCCACATCGGGGTAAAGGGTTTTGACCGCATGCAGGGTGGGCCGAAGACCGATGCCCATGGCGGACATTGATAAGATTTTTTTGAAGTGATAACCTGCAAAGACGGAAAGGAAGTAATTTTCGTCTTTGCAGGCGTTTTACACCCGATGGAAAATAATAGCTGCGCTTCGTAATGAAGGCGTTTTCTGCGCCCAACCCGTTCATTTTGTTTCAATCACATCTGTCAAGAATATCTTAACTAGCTGATTTGCAGATCCCCCTTTAGAGTTGTAAGCGGACATGTTCAATATCCGCGTGTTGTTTTCCCTTCTGTCTGAGGCCTGATTGGCCTTATCTCCTTATGCTGTTCTTGGTTTGGCTTTTTGCTTGAACGGGCTTCTTTTGCTGCCTTGTTTTGTCAATTTTTTGCGCCTGTGCTGCTAATCATCTGTTATTGCAAGTAAATTCCAGTAAAAAAATCAGCTTTTTTTGGCCTCCGGCTATTAAGGACGCGGGCGAAAAATGATCCATTATGCTTTTGCGCCCAGAAAAAACAGGCGCAGAATTTGTCTGAGGCGAATTGTCGCAGGCTTAACATGTTGAAATTTAACAATTTTTATCAATTGGTGCTCAAAATGCGGGTAGAGGCCGGAGGTGGCAAAGTGACGTTTGGGGGTTTTGCGGGCGTATTTTGCCGTGCCTGGTGAGTTGAAATGGGACGCAAAATTAGCCCATGGTGGTAGATTATTTGGATATAATTTTTGCAAAAAAGTTGTAGAAATAAATATTTGTAACTGATGATTTCTATGAAATTAGAAGGAGTTAGGAATTTCCGCTGAAGCTGGGGATACTATTCTTGCCTCCATGGCATACCTATTGCTCAGTTATAAAAGCAAACGAGCAAGAAGCCTAGCCAAGAACGAGAAAAAAGGAGGCTGTCATGAGTGCCTTAATCCATCTGCTTTCAGCGCATCAACAAAAAAACGAGAAGAAATCAATAGTTGCAAAAATGGCTGACAGGATGAGCCGGTTGAGCGAGGGTTTCTGGTTTTCCCTCTCTCTCGGTCTTTTCATCATCATGGGACCGTTTTCAATCTTTGCCGTCATTATCGGTCTGCACAGCCTGGCAACCAAAAATGCAAATCAGCGCGAGCCTGAAGCGGCCTGAGCAGGCAAATTGTTTTGATCAACGCAGCATGAAGCTTCATCGGATGGCGGTCTGAACTGAAGCTGCAAGTTGATCACCAAGCAAACGAGCTTCGAATCCATAGCAGATTTGGGGATTGGAAACAAGACATTTTAGCATGAATCAGTTGGGCAGGTAAACTGTCATTTAAAATATCAATTTTAATTTGTTTAACGCAAAAATGAGAGGAGGACTGAAAATGTCAAACGGATTTTCACTAGCAGCAACGGCTGAACCGAAAGTTGCCACACCGGGTTTGAATAAAGTCACACTGCTTTTAGTGTTGATGGCAGTGGCTGGGGTGAGTACCGGTCTTTACGCCTTTTATGCCGGGCATCACAATGTTTACAACAACACCCGCGAGATGCCGTGGGGGATTTTGATCTCCTCTTACGCTTTCTTTGCCATCACCTCAACCGGGCTCTGTCTGTTGGCCGCCATCAGTCATATTTTCGGCGGCAACCGGCTGGCACCGCTGGCAAACAGAATGGTCTGGCTGTCACTCATCACCATTATCGGCGGATTTACCCTGATCGGACTTGAGCTTGAAAATCCCTGGAGAATGGCAATCTATAACGTTATCTCTCCTAATCTTACCTCCAACATCTGGTGGATGGGAACACTTTACGGTCTGGCCGTGGGCTTTATGTTTGTGGAGTTTTTCCTGATTCTCACCAGGCAGTATAAGATTGCCATTACCCTTGGTATACTGGGCGCGCTTGCAGAAGTAGCCGCCAATACCAACCTGGGCGCCGTGTTTGCCACTCTTTCAGCCCGTCCTTACTGGTATGGTGCGCAGTTACCGGTTTACTTCCTGGCCTGTTCATTCATGTCAGGTGCAGCCGCAGCCGTGCTTTTCACCAATTTGGCCTATAAAATGCGCAATGAAGAGATGAATGACGCAACCTATAAAGGCGTGCAGAGTGCCGCCAAAGTTCTTACCCTGATGATTTTCCTGGTAGGTGTTGCCACCGCATGGAGAACAATCACCTTTTACGTCGGCGGTTCTGAAGAGGGCCGAGCAGCATCAGACGCTATTTTGAATGGACCTTTGGCAACCAACTTCTGGATCTTTGAAGTCAGCATCGGCCTGATTTTCCCGCTTGTTCTGCTTGCCTTCACGAAAATGAAAAGCCTGCCCGCCATGTCCGCAGCAGCTCTGATGGCTCTGGTGGGTCAGTTCTTCTCCCGCTACGACCTGGTTGTCGCAGGTCAGCTGGTCCCCCAGTTTGAGGGATGGGACAATCTGCCGGCATACTTCGTCTATACTCCTTCCCTGTCCGAGCTGTTGGTTACCATGGCCGGTCTTGGATTTGTCGGTGCAGCATTTATCCTTGGTGAAAGATTCTTTGGCCGTGCCTTTGAACATCAAGGCGAGCATTAATACCGGCAAGCTGGCCACGAGCTGAGTGCAACTCTGAAATAACCGGGGTACCGGACAGGTACCCCGGTCATAACACCAAAAGTGTTGAGAGGCAGAAAATGATAGCAGACGATAAAGCAATCTTTACAATCGGTGTAGCTTCCAAGATGTTGAAAGTACATCCCCGGACGTTGCGGATTTACGAGAGTGAAGGATTGATTAAACCAATCCGGCAGGGCAAATGGCGCTACTTCACCATGGATGATATCAAGTGGGTTGAATGCTTGCGGGGGATGATCCATGAGAGCGGGATCAGCATCGCGGCGATAAAAAAACTCCTGCAGTACACCCCGTGCTGGAATATCGCTGACTGCCCGTTTGAGAAGAGAAAACAGTGCACCGCCTTCATGGCAAGCGGTCTGGTGCCGAGAAAGATCGAACTGCACAGACCGGAACAGGTCAAAAAGGCAGATAGCGATTTCGCGGCTTAAGTTGAGATGTAAATGATTTATCTGGAGAGGATATGCCTGAGCAGAATTTTCTCCACGGCAGTCTGATCGAGAAGAACGGCAGACGCAGCTTTTTCAAGATTTTTCACCACGGCAGACGTATTGCCGGTCAAGATGTGGTGGCAGTTATAGTTGAGGCAGAAGATGGGTTTCACTCGCAGGGTGCAGCCCTGGGGGCCGAGATAACAACACTCAAAAGAATCATCCCGCTGGGAAGCCACCTCAACACCCAGCAGCATGTTCAGCAGCAATAAGAGAGCGTCTGTTTCATTAGCCATATAGGCACTGCAGCAGCCGCCGCCAACCTTTTCAGCGCAAGCCTTACAGAGAGCGAACATGGCCATGCCGGCCATCTGGCGCTGCAAAGCCTGCGAAAGAACCTCGAGATTATGTAACTTTTCCCTCATGCCAGGCAAGGTCAGCAGGTCAGGTCCATGTCGTTCATTGAGCCGCCTGGCACAGGAAAGTTTCTCCGGCACGTCACTGAAGTATAATTCTTTCATCGTCACCATATCAGCCAATCACCTTTCTGTTGCCCAGCACCCATATGCACCATTTATCGCTTCGTTTTCTGTCGAGAAAGCGCAGCTGCCCTGCGGGCAGTTCTGCCAGCAGATCCGCCTCCATTGACTGCAGGAAGCCGGACAGTATGTAAAGATCCGCTTCCCAGAAGGATGGCGTCTGAAAAAGCTGCTCCAGCAGGCCGCGGTATAAATTGGCCACCACCAGATTGCAGCCGCTTGTCTGCGGCTGGTCTTTGCGCAGGTCCATCTCCCTGATATCAATCCGCTCAGCCACCTGGTTCAATCGGCAGTTCGCCCGCGCGACCTCACAGGCCAGGGGGTTGTTGTCCACGGCAGTGATTTTTTCCGCGCCGAAGCGGGCCGCGGCAATACTGAGCAGGCCGGTTCCCGTCCCCAGGTCCAGCATGGTTTTGATGCCTGCTTCCGGACTGCGCAGGTAGTTGATCACCGTTTCCAGGCAGACCCGGGTGGTGGGATGAAAGCCGCTGCCGAAGATGACGCTTGGGTCAAGGCGGATATCAGCCGGACCTTTTTCCCAGACCGGTGAAACCGTGATCCCGCCCACCGTAAATGAGGAGATGAACTGTCCTGCCTCCCAGTCGCAATAATCCAGATCTGCCTGATAGACGACATTGCAGCGGTGGCGGGAACAGAGGTCTGCGACCAGGGGGTCTTTGGCCCGGTGAAAAAACAGCACGGCAGTATCATCCTCGATCCAGATGCCGATCAGATCCGGATCAGCAAAGGCGGGGATGTCCGCCTTATCAAGATGGTAAACATGGAGTCTGTCGTATGATTGATAGGGTGGACGCAGCATGAGTCTTCCGGCCGATTATGGCGTCAGTTACGTATTATCTGGTGAGCGTGGTGCCGATTTGCATATCCATCCTGTTTCCCGGACGTCCCGCGGCATTGGCGGGAACCAGAGCGCCTGAGCTGTCCTGGATAACACGTTTCCGGTCAATACTCAAGACGGAAACAAGGAAATCATTCGCCGTCTTTTGCCGCTTTTGGGCCAGCTGCAGCAGTTCGTTCTTGCTCACCGAGAAATCGGCGGCCTGACGGGGCGGGAAGGGGGGAGGCGTCTGCTGCGGCTGGTTTTCAGGAGAGATTTCTTCCTTGCCGTATTTTTCCGTAATCTGCGCCGATTTATTCAGCTCTGCCTGTAGCTCTTGCTGCCGGGCAATTTCTTTCTTTTCAGCTGACAGGGCTTCTGAGTCCCGGCCCAGGTCGGCATAGCCTTTCAGGGTTAGAGTAAGGAGCGGGCGCTGGGCTAAAACCTGGGCGAAAAGACTGAGCAGTTTTTTGTTTTCGGCCGATAAATCCGCTTTGCCCGGGGTAAAAAGCAGATGGTCGCCGGATTGCGCCAGTTCAGGAAAGCTGGTCTGCAGCTGAGAAAACGGTGATACGGATGTTTTCAAGACAATATTTTGCAGCGAACGTCCCAATGCCCCGGCCAGGCTGTAGGAGGGGTCGGACATGGAGCCCTTGACGGGCAGCTGCAGGCCAATTTCCCCTTGCGGGCCGGAGAGCAGGGCAATGGTCAAAGGGAGCTTGCCGCTGAGCGTTCCCTGTGGTTCACCAAGCTTCAGGCCGGTGACCAGCAGGGCGTTGTCAGCGCTCACATTGCCGTCCTGCTGATGGTAGGTGGTGGAAAACTGAAAACGTCCATCCCGCAGCCGGTATCCCAGCAGCGGCCCCAGATAGGAGGAGAACTCCTGCAGCGGCATATTCTGCAGGTCTGCCTGGAAATCAGCGGTAAAGGAGCTGTCAAAGAACCCGAGATCGCCGGTAACCGTCCCGGTTGAGTCCTGTTCAGCCGCGCTGGTGAGATTGAGGTGCAGTTTTTCACCGGGGGCATTGATGAGATTGTCCAGGGTGCCGTTCAGCCGCGGGCGGGTTACATAAACGGGAAGCATCCGCTGGTCGCTGAAAGCCAGGGTGGCATCGACGAGATTGATGCGGGAGATGACAATCTGGCCGGTGTTGGCAAAATCGCTTAATCCCGGCCGGTCAGGAGAAAAGAATGAAGCCGCATTTACCGGTCCTTTGGCAGGAATGATCAGTTGGAGAAAGGCCTGGTCGCAGTTCACCTCCTTGATATTTACCGCCAGGGGACTGAGGGTGAAATCCAGGCGGGGGGTCTCTGCCTTGGTAAAGCTGACCAGTTCAGGCCCGCTTTCCTGAGCGGCGCTGAAATGATGCATGGTCAGAGAGCCGGCATAGACGAAATGGGGCAGATTGATTTCCCCTTCGGCATCCGCCTCCCCGGAAATTTTGGGAAGATTCAGCCAGTCGGTGATCAGGGTGGGAAGAGTGGCAAGGCGGTAATTGCTCAGTTTGCAGGAGAAATGGGCGCTGAAAGGGGAGAGGGCCACCGGGCCTGCCAGGGAGAGGGAACCCCCTCCCAGGTCATCGGTTTCGATGAGCACCTGGCCTTGCTGGTCCGCCGCGGTTGACAGATCGGTGGCCTTGATCTGCACCTTGGCCTGGGAAAGACGGATGGGCGTGGGCAGGGCATCATTTTCCAGGCGCAGAAGTGTATTGCGCAATTCAAGGGAAGACAGGGAAACCTGCCAGGATTTTTTATTGCCGGCAGAATCCTTGCCCTCTTGCCGCTGTGACCAGTTGAAATTTTTCTGGTCATCCCATTTCATGAAGATTTCCGCGTTGTCGGCCGCCAGGGTGACATTTTTGGCCAGTGCGTTGGCGGGTTCCAGATTGGTAAAGGTGAGCTGGGCCTTGGGTAAGGTAAGCCAGATTTGTCCTTGGCTGCTGAGGGCAAAACCGTTCACCCCCAGGGTGGCGTTGTCAAAGATCAGCGGTGTTTTCTTGCCGGGATGAATGGTAAAACCGCCGGCAAATTTTTCAATCTCGCCCTGGGTGATGCTGAAGCCTGCCGGCGCCAGGTAGCAGGATAATTTCTGCAGGCTGAGCCGGTTTGCCTCAGCCCGGCCCGTGATGGCCAGGGGGGAGGAGATCAGCTCACCCTGCAGGGAGATTTTGCCTTTGCCGGAGGTCAGGCCTTCCAGGGTAAAGGGTGCGGCCTGCTTGTTCTGACGGCTGAAGTTGCTCAGGGTGAAATTAACGTCCGTGAAGGTCTCGCTGAAGCCGCCGGGAACCTTTTGGTCAACAAAAGATAGCTTGGCGCTGGCCACTTTCACCTTGTCCACCACCAGATTGGTTTCTTTGTCCCCCTGGCCGGATGCTGCCGGCTGGGCCGGGCCAAGGGCCGGGAAGGACCATTGCCCGTCGGCCTGCCTGCCCAGGTAGAACGCAGATCCCGTCAGATTGATTTCCTTGAGGTTGTATTGGGAAATCAAGGGATAAGCGGTTGCCCTGACCGTGGCTTCCGGAATTGTGCTGATATTGCCGTGGCGGTCTTTGATGGTGATATCCGTCAGGTGGCTGGTGGTCTCAATCTCCAGACTGAGCTTTTCGTCCGGCCCGGAAAGAAAGGTGATATCCATGAGGATATCCCCGGTCCCTTTATCAAGGCTGAAGCCCGGCTGGGCAGGCAGATAGGCAAGGTAGGCGGGCAGATCAACGGCATTGAAATGCAGCTGTAACTGCGCCTGGAAATTCTCCCCATCCACCTTTGTCTTACCGGTCAGATCAACCGGGCTGCCGTTGATCAGGGCGGAAAATCTGGGATTGATGTAGCGGCCGCTGACCGAATAATCCTGCTGGGCCGCGGTGCCGTTATCAGGGTTATGGAACAGCAGGGGCAGGGCAAGATTGATCTGTTCCAGCTTGTGGCTTTTTTTGGCCGGCAAATCGTCAAAAAAAACGCGGCTGTTGGTCACGGTAATGTTCTGCAAAAAATAGGCAAAGGGCAGATTGACCGTGGGAATGGCCTGGTTTTGGCGGATCGGCACGAGGTCGGCCAGGTTGTAATGCCGCTGCTCATTTCTGACCAGATGGAGAAACAGATTGTCGGCGCTAAGGCTTGCGCAGTTGAGCTGCCCGCGGAAAAGTGATGACCAGGAAATATCAGCCTCAATGGTGCCGGCGGAAAAAAGAGGATCGATCTGATCATCCGGGTCCGCCAGGTTCGGCCCGACAATGGTGTTCTGCAGGGAAAGTTTCAGGGTAAATGGGTTGAAGTTGACCGCCCCGAAGGTGATGGCGCGGTGGAGATTTTTTTCCGCCCGTTCCGGAATGACGTTCTGGAAAAAATAGGGTACCCCGACAAAGCCGATTAATGTATAAGTGAGGAAGGCAAGCAGGACAACGGCTGCCAGAATAATGGCAAGCCAGGGCAGCAATGGCTGCAGTTCCCGGCGTTTCGGAGGGATGGCCGGGCGCTGGTTTCCACGCTGGTCTTCTGTTGCGGGCTCAATGCCCGTCCTCTTGTTTTTCCGGGGTTTGGGCAGATCCCCCGGCTGATCGAGAAAGACATCAAGACCAGTCTGTTCCGGCTCTGGTTTTTCCGGCTGCTGGGATATGGATATTGATCCAAAGGGATCCTGATCATTTTTTGGCATGGAGCTGCTACCTTCTTTGTCGAATTGCTGGCAATTTTTGACTAATACGTTTAAACAAAAAACGAAAATGATAAATACCACGAAATGGACTTCTTTTCCATATTTGTCAACGCGGAAACAAGCTGCACTGCCTTGCAGTAAATCGGGTTTACTTCCATGCGATTATTGATTTTTATCAGAGGGGTTCTGGTTTTTCTCCTGATCCCGCTCGCCACTTTTTTAACCAGTTTGCTGGCGATTGTCTATCTGGTGATACTTAAGGGATCGGCACAGCAGGCCCAGATTCTGCCCCGGACCTGGGCCAGAATCATCCTGGCTGCCAGCGGCGTTAAGGTTACCGTTGCCGGGCTGGACAATATTGACCGGGGCGGTCCTTATATCTTTGCCGCCAACCACCAGAGCCAGTTTGATATCTTTGCCATGCAGGGCTGCTTTGCTTTTGATTTCCGCTGGCTGGCCAAAAAGGAGCTTTTCCAAATCCCCCTTTTCGGCCGGGCGATGCAGCTGGCCGGTTATATTGCCATTGACCGCTCCCATGGGCGGGAGGCGCTGAAAAGCCTGAAAGAGGCGGCTGAGCGGATTGCCGCCGGCACCTCTGTTATTCTTTTTCCCGAGGGCACCAGGAGCCTGGACGGCAAACTGCATGATTTCAAGTCCGGCGGCATGGTGCTGGCCATCAAGTCCGGGGTGCCGCTGGTGCCGGTGGGTATCTCCGGAACCTATGAGATTCTGCCCAAGGGCAAACTGCTGGCCAAACCCGGCCAGGTCATTATTCGCGTGGGAAAACCCATTGCCACAAAGGAATTTTCCACCGGGCAGAAGCACGAACTGGCCGCAAAGATCCAGGCTGAGGTGGCCCGGTTGATCAGCGGCGAGGCACAGGGTTGAAAATTTTATGCGCGAAGGGGTCTAATTGGCGGATGGTTTAAACTCAACTTTCTGACTTGATCTATTTTGTCGAAATAACGATATTTTTGTGACATAGTTGCTGCTCTGATCTCCGTCATGGGAATTCAGGAGACAGGAGACAGAATTCAGAATGGTTGATTTTAT